>DQTE01000176.1 GCA_015662905.1 Crocinitomix sp.
GTCAAACTGCACGCCATTATTGAGAATGCCTGTCTGCCGACAAAGGCAGGTCTGTTTTTCGATACTCACCACCTGTCTGCGTTTATACAGGTGTTTGCGTGTCTCAAACCTGCGCTACACCAATTACTCACCGTCTATTTTATTTTTTTATTGGTGTTCGTGATTTTACACAGTAAAGTTCTAACGTACATTTTTACTTTTATACACAAATTTTTATTTGCTTTTTAAGGTGTTTATGAATGTTTCGCATTTCGCTACGAACATTCTTATGGATTAAAGGGATAAATACAACTACAAATTATTCTTTCAGTCTTATAGTTTTAATTTCCAAAAAAACGCTAACTTAGTATCAAAAAAATAATGTCAAAAACATTTTGGGAAGACCGTTGGGAAAATTTACAAATAGGTTGGGATATAGGTCAGGTATCACCCCCCATAGCTGAGTATATTAATCAATTAGAAAATAAGGCGTTAAAAATATTAATTCCGGGTTGTGGTAATGCTTATGAAGCGGAATTTTTACACAAAAAAGGGTTTACAAATGTTTCTATTGTTGATATATCTATAAAAGCCATAGACTCTTTTATAAAGCGTTATCCAAATTTTCCTAAACAAAACATCATACACTCAGATTTTTTTGAAATTGACGGTCAATATGATTTAATTATTGAACAAACATTTTTTTGTGCCATTAATCCAAGTTTAAGAAAGAAATATGTCCAAAAAATGATAACACTATTAAAACCAAAAGGAAAATTGATAGGACTGCTCTTTAATACAGAATTTAGTGGAGGACCACCTTTTGGAGGAGATAAAGATGAATACTTTAACCTATTTGAAAATGATTTTACAATTAAAACGATGGAAAAAGCATACAACTCAATAAAACCTAGAGAGGATAGAGAATTATTTATAATTTTGGAAAAAAAATAAGTGCAAGTTATGGAGAAAATAGTAATCATAGGTAACGGAATATCTGGCGTAACTTGTGCCCGGCACATTAGAAAAAATAGCAATAAAGAAATTTTAATTATTTCTGGAGAAACCGAGTATTTCTTTTCTCGAACAGCCTTAATGTATGTTTTTATGGGGCACATGCGCTTTGAAGATATAAAACCCTATGAAGACTGGTTCTGGAAAAAAAACAAAATTGATTTAATGTTTGATTTTGTAGAAGCCATTGATACAGACACTAATACTTTAACCTTAAAATCAGGTCAAACAGTAAACTACGATAAGTTGGTGTTAGCTGTTGGTTCTAAACCTAATAAATTTGGTTGGAAGGGTCAAGATTTAAAAGGTGTTACAGGCTTATATGCTTATCAAGATTTACAAGAAATTGAAAGATATGCTGATAATACTAATAACGCTGTTATTGTAGGGGGAGGCTTAATAGGTGTTGAATTTGCAGAAATGATGTTGTCAAGAGGTATATCAGTTACTTTTTTAGTAAGAGAATCTAAATTTTGGGGAAACGTTTTGCCTGAAGAGGATGCAAAATTAATAGCAAATCACATTAAATCTCACCATGTTAATTTAAAATTTAATACGGAGTTAGATGAAATTATTGATGACGGGCAAGGTAAAGTTAAAGGCGTTAAGACCAATACAGGTGAAATTATTGATTGTGAAATTGTTGGTTTGACAGCTGGTGTATCCCCTAACATAACATTTATTAAATCATCAAAAATAGAAGTGGATAGGGGTGTAAAAGTAAATCGTTATTTTGAAACCAATATAAAGGGCGTTTATGCCATTGGTGATTGCGCCCAACTTGATGAAAATATAAATGGTAGGCGTTCTATTGAACAAGTTTGGTACACAGGTAGAATAATGGGAGAAACTCTAGCGCAGACAATTTGTGGAAATCCCCTGAAATACAATCCTGGACCTTGGTTTAATTCAGCTAAGTTTTTTGACATAGAATATCAAACCTACGGTTGGGTGTCAGCAAACCCAAATCCTAATGAAAAACGATTTTATTGGAAGCATTCTGATAGCTTAAAGGCTATGCACTTTGTGTGGGATAAACATACTGATGAATTTATAGGAGTCAATACCTTTGGTATAAGGTTGAGACATGAGTTGTTTGATAAATGGCTTAAAGAAAAAGCCTCTATAAGTACAGTAATGTCTAACCTAAATATAGCCAACTTTGACCCTGAACTTTTTAAGCATTATGAGGTAGATATTATCCAACAATTTAATCACAAAACAGGTAAAAATATAGTTTTAAGTCATAAAAAATGGTGGCAAAAATTAATTCAATTTTAAAGTTAAACAAATGATAAATTATTCAATAGTAGGACCAAAAGCACAAAAACTAAACGTAATTCAAAAAATAGGTTTAATTATTTCGGGATTAGGTGTGTCTATCATTTTATTAACATGGGCAGGAATGACAGTAACGCAGAAAAGTTTATGGCTTACCGTTACAATTTTAAGTTTAATTATAGGTATAATCATATATACTTACGGAACGTATAAGCACAAAAGTGCAGGGGTTAAAAATGATGGCGTATTCTTTAGGTCGCTGACCAATAGAGGCGTGATGGGTTGGATTGTAGCAGTTGTTTTAACTGTCTTTTATGTATTTTTATATTGGTATCCTGAACATTTGGGTTTAGGAACTAACGGGCAACCAAATACAGGTTTAGTTGGTTTATTTGACCCTCTTAGTTTACTGTTAAAAGGACAAGTAGCCTCTCAATGGTTTGTTTATGGTACTATTTATACCATTCTTATTTTGTCATTAGGTATAAAGTTTCTTGTAAAATATCGCCATAACAGATACCATTTTATTAGAACACTTGTTGTGATATGTTCACAACTTATCTTAGCATATTTATTGCCTGAAATTTTAGAAGGATTTTCAAACCCAGACCATTATTTTGCTAAAGATTTAAAATATTTTTGGCCACTAAACTATTATTTTTTTGATAATTGGCATTTAGAAAATATGACAGAGCACGGAGGTGCGTTAGGTATGTTTTATTTTATTTGGGGTATGTTTATGTTTTTAGTTTTAACTCCTCTTTTAACTTATTGGGTAGGCAAACGTTGGTATTGTAGCTGGGTTTGTGGATGTGGTGGTTTAGCAGAAACCGCTGGAGATTCTTTTAGACATTTATCTAACAAAAAACTATGGGTATGGAAATTAGAAAGATGGATAATACATATTATTATGGTACTTGTTTTTATAATGACAATAGCCACACTTTATGGCTATTTTACTGAAAAATCAACATTTTTAGGTTTAGATATTTATACAGTATTTAAACAACCTTATGGCTTTTTAATTGGTGCAATGTTTTCAGGGGTTGTTGGGGTAGGATTTTATCCTATATTAGGTAATAGAGTATGGTGTCGTTTTGGGTGTCCCTTAGCAGGATATATGGGCATCATTCAAAGGTTTAAGTCACGTTTTAGAATTACTACAAACGGAGGGCAGTGTATTTCTTGTGGAAATTGCTCAACTTATTGTGAACAAGGTATTGATGTAAGAGCTTATGCTCAAAAGGGTAAAAATGTTGTACGTGCATCCTGTGTTGGTTGTGGTGTTTGTGCTACTGTATGTCCAAGGGGAGTGTTAAAATTAGAAAATGGTCCAGAGGAAAACCGCTTTGGTTCTGATGACGTTATAGTTCTTGGTAATGATGGTTTTAAGGTAAAAGAATAAAAGCATATTAAATAGCAAACTCAAGTAAGGTTGTAGGTTAAATTCTAAAAATTATCTAACTTTGCACTATGGTTTACTACATAGTAATAAGCAGTTTTTTAATAGCTTTATTTAGTGGCTTTTATGGAAAAAAACAAGGGTATTCTTTTTCCCGTCAGTTTGTAACTGGTTTTATTGCGTCTGCAGGAATTATTACAATTATTTACAAACTTATTAAAGATTATTTATAATTTAGTGCAAAGTTTTTTTATGAGCCCAAAAGCAAAACAATTGTTTAAAGAATTTGATAAAGTATCCGAGCAAGATTGGATAGCTAAAATTGAAAAAGATTTAAAAGGTAAACCATTATCAATTCTAAATTATAACCCCGAAAAAGAACTAAAAACTAAAGCCTATTTTCACTCTGATAATGCCACATTATATCCACCAATTGAAGGGTCTGAAAATAATGTTTGGTTTGTGCAAGAACTGTTTGAAGGTAATGATAACAAAAAACTAAATACTATCATCTTAGACCATTTACTTAAAGGAGTAGATGGTATTCAGCTCAAAGTAAATGATAAAACAAATCTCAAAGATGTATTAAAAGATGTGGGTTTACAATATGTTTCCACAGAACTATTGATTCAAACAAAAAATAATTGGCAACAAATAAAAGAACTTCTAAAGACGGACTACAATAACTTTTCAATGTCTTTTAATGTTTTAACCTTAGGTACAACCAAAGGTAAATTTGATTATAATTTAGATGACTTTTACGAGTTTTATCAAAAATTTAAAGAAAACAAAAACCTAAAAAACATCCACGTTGACGGTTTGACTTTTGGATTTGCAGGCGCATCATCAGTACAAGAAATGGCTATCGCATTAACCCAATTAAGTGAATATACCCAGTATCTTTTAAATAAGGGAGTAAAATTAAACGATATCATCAATCAAACATATACCACCTTATCTGTTAATGAAGAATATTTTACTAACATAGCTAAATTTAGAGCGTATAAATTATTGATTCGCCACTTCTTTAAATCTTTTGATGAGCAGATTGAAATTGATAAGGTTCATATCAATGCAGTTACCAACAAGCGTCACATAGCTAAAAATGACCGCTATAATAACCTATTAAGAGCAACAACACAAGCAATGTCAGCAATTTTAGGTGGCGTCAATAATATACAAGTAACGCCCTTTGATACCACAGATGAAATATCTGTACGTATGGCACGTAACATTCAATTGGTGTTAAAAGAGGAGGCTTACTTTGATAAAGTATCAGACCCAGCCGCTGGTGCCTATTATATTGAAGATTTAACCGACCAACTTGTAGAACAAACGTGGCGTTTATTTCTTGAAATAGAAGAAAACGGAGGGTATATTACCTCTCTAACAGACAATAATATTCAAACTAAAATTAACGAAAATAAACAACTGTTAGTTGAGCAATTAAATGCAGGTAAAAAAACATTTTTAGGAGTTAATAAATATCCAAGCACATTAGAACAATGGATTGATGTTGAACCAAAAGATATAAAAGGTCAAGCATTTGAACCTTTACAAGAATTTATTTTAGAACAACACTATCAAAAACCGACTGAACAATGAAAAGACATAAGTTTAAACCGATAGACATCAGTCGCCAGACCAACAACAAAAAAGAATTTAATTCACTCAATACTTTTCAAACAGCTGAAGGAATAGCACTAAATAATACTTACACTTTTCAAGATATTGAGGATGTTGAACACATAGGGTTTGTTTCAGGAATAGCCCCCAATTTAAGAGGCCCTTATTCTACAATGTATGCTATACGTCCTTGGACAGTAAGACAGTACGCGGGATTTTCAACAGCAGAGGAGTCAAATGCTTTTTACAAAAGAAATTTAGCCGCAGGTCAAAAAGGGTTATCAGTAGCCTTTGATTTGGCAACGCACAGAGGGTATGATTCTGATCATCCAAGGGTAGTGGGAGATGTAGGTAAAGCAGGTGTAGCTATTGACTCTGTAGAGGATATGAAAATTTTATTTGATGATATTCCATTAGATAAAATGTCTGTATCAATGACAATGAATGGAGCGGTACTGCCTATTTTAGCATTTTACATTGTTGCCGCAGAAGAACAAGGCGTTGACCAAAAACTGTTGTCGGGTACTATTCAAAATGATATTTTAAAAGAATTTATGGTACGTAATACCTATATCTACCCACCAAAACACTCAATGCGTATCATAGCAGATATTTTTGAATATACCTCTAAAAATATGCCTAAGTTTAACTCAATTTCAATTTCTGGTTACCACATGCAAGAGGCAGGTGCTACCGCCGATTTAGAACTTGCTTATACGTTAGCGGACGGTTTAGAGTACATAAGAGCAGGTATAAAAGCAGGAATGAATATAGATACATTTGCACCGCGTTTGTCTTTTTTTTGGGCCATAGGAATGAATCATTTTATGGAAATAGCCAAAATGAGAGCGGGTAGGTTATTGTGGGCTAAATTAATTAAACAATTTAATCCTGAAAACCCTAAGTCTTTATCATTAAGAACACATTGTCAAACATCAGGTTGGAGTTTAACTGAACAAGACCCATTTAATAATGTAGCAAGAACCTGTATTGAAGCTATGGCAGCAGGCTTAGGGGGTACACAATCTTTACACACTAATGCATTGGATGAAGCCATTGCTTTACCAACAGATTTCTCTGCAAGAATAGCAAGAAACACACAAATTTATATCCAAGAAGAAACAGGGATAACCAAAGCTATTGACCCTTGGGGAGGCTCTTATTATGTAGAGAAACTAACCCAACAAATTACTCAAAAAGCTTGGGAACGCATTCAAGAGGTAGAAGTTTTGGGCGGTATGGCTAAAGCCATTGAATCGGGCATACCTAAAATGAGAATAGAGGAAGCTGCAGCACGTAAACAAGCAAGAATTGACTCGGGTAAAGACATTATTGTTGGTGTAAATCGTTATCAATTAGATCAAGAAGCACCTATTGATATTTTGGAAATTGATAACACCAAAGTGCGTTTATCTCAAATTGAACGTTTAAATAAGATGAAAGCCGTTAGAGATGAACAAAAAGTACAAATGTCTCTTAAAAAACTTGAAGAAGCGAGTAGAGGAAAGAATAATCTATTGGCCATAGCGGTTGAATGTGCAAGAAACAGAGCTTCTTTAGGTGAGATATCAGATGCAATGGAAAAACATTTTGGACGTTACCAAGCAACTATTCGTTCAATTTCAGGTGTATATTCAGCAGAAGCTATGCAAGATAAAGATTTTAATACAGCTAAAAAATTAGCAGACAAATTTGCAGAATTTGATGGCAGGCGACCAAGAATTATGGTAGCTAAAATGGGACAAGATGGTCATGATAGAGGCGCCAAAGTAATAGCCACTTCATTCGCAGATATAGGTTTTGATGTAGATATAGGGCCTTTGTTCCAAACACCAGAAGAAGCAGCTAAACAAGCCGTTGAAAATGATGTGCATATTTTAGGCGTTTCCTCTTTAGCAGCAGGACACAAAACCTTAGTGCCACAGGTTATGGAAGAACTTAAAAAATTAGGCAGAGAAGATATTATGGTAATTGCAGGTGGAGTTATTCCTCAGCAAGATTATGAATACCTATACAACAAAGGTGTGATGGGAATTTTTGGACCTGGGACTAAAATATCTAAAGCAGCCATTGATATATTAAATATACTTTTAAAAATTTATGAGTAACTTATTTGTTATTTTTTCGTTAAATTTACAAATTATTAATTTTAGGCACTAATTTTGAATAATTGATTTTGAAATTATAAAAAAAACAAAACAAATGAAAAATATTTTCTTATTATTACTTTTTATCGGAACTTTGTTAAATGTAAACGCACAACCTCCAGCTTATGATGATTTGGTTGTATTATTTGCTGATGGTAATTACGAAAAATTACTTAAAAAAGCCGAAAAATATACACAGTCAGACAAAACAAAAAAACATGCTATTCCGTACTTGTTTCTGGCTAAAGGAAATTATGAAATAGCAAGAGAAGGAGGAGATTTGTTAGAAAAATATCCTAAAGCAGGAAGAGACGCACTAAAATATGCAGGTAAATGTATTTCTAAAGATAAAGATGGTACTGTGTACAAAGATAATCTAGCATTTTTTACAACCCTTAAAAATTCAATTATTGAAGAAATAAGAAACCTTGTAGATACACAAGAGTGGTCTAAAATTTCAGGTAAATTGTTAGCCATTCAAAAGGTAGATAAACAAGATATTGGTGTACACTACCTGGCTGCAGCTAAAGCTTATTATACTAAAGATAGAAAAAAGTTTGCAAGTGAGGCTAAGTTGGCAAATGAAATGCTGAAAAATGCTGACCCGTCTAAATTTACGATTAATGAGGATGATGATGTTGATATTAATGAAAAGAAAAAAGCTGATTTGGAAATGTTAAAAATTGGAGTGATTGCTTACGCAGAAGCTTTAATAATAGCTAAGCAAGAACAAAAAGCTAAAGACATTATGGGCAAAATTGCTCAATGGTACGAAAATGATACTGAATTTAAAGCCAAGTATGACGAGATTGTAAATTAATTTTTTTACAAAAAAATTAAAAAAGGGTGTTAAATATTTTAGCACCCTTTTTTGTTGTTAATCAGATGTGAATTTATGGTAATATACATATAACGTTCAAATTTTTTTTTTTTTTTGCTAAATAACCAACTATTACTTATATTTAACGTCTATATGTAAAGACGGGATTAATAAAATATTAAATTATTATGATTAAATTGTATTTAGTTGGTGTAATACTTATAGGAAGCGTATTAAATTCAACAGCTCAAACACCAGAAAAAAATAAAGAATATTGTAAAACAATTATTGATAGAAAACAAGTAGATAGAGTTAAGTCGGTTTATCAAATACCAGTTTTGTCTGCAACAGAAAAAGAAGAGTTAAAAACATTTTTATACCAAACCAAAAGTATTTATGATATAGAATTTGTATCATCAGCTGTAGAAACTATTGTAATATATCATATCTCTGATATAACAATTGTGGACTTAAAACATTTGTTGGTTCAAAAAAATTATTATATACGGTTAATTACTAACCAAATTCTAAATAAAATTGAAAAACAATGAGAAAAATATTATTTTTTATAACATTTTTATTATTAGTGTTTCAAAACAGTTCTTATTCTCAATGTTCAAACTGTAACGCTAATTACCCTTCAGGAACATTCACAACAACATCAAATAGTCTGACAACGGTTGCCTCTTGTATTTATGGTGGGGAGTATTCTAATTACAGTGTGACCAATGGAGAGACATATACTTGGACAACTTGTGGGAATTCTAATTTTGATACCCAATTAACACTTACCTCAGGAGGATGTGGAGGTGCAAATTTAGCTTACAATGATGATGATTGTGGTGTTCAATCTACTATCACTTGGACAGCTACTTTTACAGGAACTGTAACATTACTAGTTAGTGAATTTGATTGTAGCAATAATTCAACTTGTATGACAGTTGAGTGGGCCTGTACCTCTTGTGGAGGAGGGGGGGGAACCCCATCAAATGACGACCCATGTAATGCTACGCCATTAGCAGTTAATACAACTTGTGTGAATACAACAGGCACAAATGTTGGAGCAACTTCCTCAGCAGGTGTTCCTTTACCAGGTTGTGCAAATTACACTGGAGGAGATGTTTGGTTTTCGTTTACCATACCAGCTAGTGGGGGGTATCAAATAGATGTGAGTGATGCTGGAGGATTTACCGATGGAGGTATGGCAGTTTATTCAGGTACTTGTAGTGCGTTAACTTTAATTGAATGTGATGATGATGATGGTGCAGGTTTATTTCCAATGATTAACAACGCAGGCACACCAGGGCAAACTATATGGGTTCGTGTATGGGAGTATGGAAATAATAGTTTTGGTGATTTTAATATTTGCGTTACGGAGGCAGTGCCACCTAGTGCTTGCGGAGATTCAGGACCTAATGTTGGCACAAATGATTTTTGTAGTACACCAGCAACCTTAACCCAAGGTGCAGGCACTTTTTCTTCAACCACATCAGCTACTTATTCTGACGATTTACCAGCTAATATCAATTCTTTATTTTGTGGTAGTATTGAAAATAATTCATGGTATCAATTTACAGCATCCTCTACAACTGAGATATTTAATTTTACCTCTGTAACAAACTGTTTATCAGGAATTCAAGCTGAGGTATATAGTGTAACTTATGATGCCAACGGATGTTGTACTAATTTTACCTCAATGTCAAACTGTTGGAGTCCTGCAACTGCAACAAGTGGAACAGTTACAGCTACTGGTTTAACTGTAGGGCAAGATTATATGTTAATGGTGGATGGTTATGCTGGTAACGCCTGTGATTTTACAGTAGGTAACTGGACAGGTATCAATATATTACCCGTAAATATCATATCTTTTCTAGGGTATGCAGAAGAAAAATATACACAATTAACATGGATAACAGCATCTGAAGAAAATAATGATTATTTTATAATAGAAAAATCTTTAGATGGAGAAAACTATAGAGAAATTGGCAAATTAAACGGTAGCGGTAATTCTACCTCACAAATAGACTATCAGTTTAAAGATTATGATATTTATGATGAGTTGGTTTACTATAAATTATATCAAGTAGATTTTGACGGTACTAAAAAACAAATTGGTGTTATTGTAATTACAAGAGAAAAAGACGAAATTTCAGTCTATCCAAATCCAGCATCAGAAACATTAAACTTTACTTTTGATAAAGTAAGTGGACAAAATTATACCGTGGAGTATATTGACGTAAGTGGTCGTGTGGTAGATGAGATAATAATAGTTAACAATTCTAATAAAGCAACCTCTAAAGTGTTTTTTACTCTAAATGAAGGGTATTATCTTGTAAGAATTTCTGACATAAACGGAAACATATTAAAGACAACTAGTATTATTAAAAATTAATGCGGGTTAACCTTTTTATGTGAAAAATACGAGATATTTTATTGATAATAATCAATTTTGAATTAAACTTTTTATTGTAACTTTA
>DQTE01000133.1 GCA_015662905.1 Crocinitomix sp.
AGAGGGCACTCTCCTAAAAAAGAAATTCTTTATAAAAAAACAAAAAATTGGGAAATTTATTACAAAAATGCTATTTAAGGAGTAAATTATGAGCACATTAGAAAAAATAAAAGTGGGTAGAAGATCATTTTTAAAACTTGCAGCACTATCAGGTATTACTGGTGCTACAATGTTAAATGCTTCATCAGCTCTTAGAGATGCAACAGAAGAAGAAATTAAAAATCCTTTCCCAGGAAGTAAAAAAGTAAAAACTATATGTACTACATGTTCTGTTGGATGTGGAATTATAGCAGAAGTGCATAATGGCGTATGGGTTAGACAAGAAGTTGCACAAGATCATCCAATAAGTCATGGTAGTCACTGCTCTAAAGGTATAGATTCAATCGATTATATAAGAACTGAAAAAAGAGTAAAACATCCACTAAAAAGAGTTAATGGTAAATATAAAAGAATTAGTTGGGATGAAGCAATAAAAGAAATTAGTGAAAAAATGCTTCAAATAAGAAAAGAAAATGGACCAGATGCAGTAATGTTTTTAGGTAGTGCTAAAATGAGTACTGAACAAGCTTATTATTTTAGAAAATTTGCTGCAATGTGGGGAACTAACAATATAGACCATCAAGCCCGTATTTGACATAGTGCAACAGTCGCGGGGGTCGCGAATACGTGGGGTTATGGTGCAATGACAAATCATTTAGGAGATATACAAAATTCAAAAGCAATAATAATTTTTGGAGCAAATCCAGCAGTAAACCATCCAGTAGGATTTAAACATATCCTAAAAGCAAAAGAAAGAAATAATGCAATATTAATTGTTATTGATCCTAGATTTACAAAAACAGCAGCAAAAGCAGATTTATATGCTAATATTAGACAAGGAACAGATATTCCATTTATGTATGGAATGTTACATTTAATCTTTAAACATGGTTGGCATGATCCAGAGTTTATTAAAAATAGAGTTTTTGGAATGGACCATGTAATTGAAGAAGCTAAAAAATGGACACCAGAAAAAGTTGAAGATGTAACAGGCGTTTCTGCAGATTTACTATATAAAATAACAAAAGCTTATGCTACTAATAAACCTGGAACTTTATTATGGGCAATGGGATTAACTCAACATACAATTGGTTCTTCAAATACAAGAATGGCTCCAATTTTACAATTAGCTCTTGGAAATATGGGTAAATTTGGTGGTGGATGTAATATTTTAAGAGGACATGATAATGTTCAGGGTGCGACAGATATGTGTTGTTTATCTCATACGTTGCCAGGATATTATGGATTAAGTGAAGGTAGCTGGAAATATTTTGCTCATAACTGGGGAGTCGATTTTAATTGGCTACAAAACAGATTTGCAGATAAAAAATGGATGCATACAAAAGGATTTTCTCTTGCAAAATGGTGGCAAGGAGTACTTCAAGAAGAAAAAATCTATTCAAGTTCACCAATTAGAGCTCTTTGGATTCAAGGTAATGGTATTACTTCTATAGCTCAACAAGTAAAAGTCCAACAAGCATTAGATAAACTTGATTTAATTGTAATTGCAGAGCCATTTGTAAATGAAGCTGCAGTTCTTACAAATAAAAAAGATAATGTATATATTTTACCAACAGCATCTCAGTTTGAGTGCGAAGGAAGTGTAACTGCTACTAATAGAAGTGCTCAATGGAGAAGCAAAGTAGTAGATCCATTGTATGAAAGTAAAACAGATGAAGAAATTTTATTCTTATTTGCTAAACAATTTGGATTTTATGATGAACTTGTACGTGGTATGATGATGGGTGTTAAAGATGGAAAAGCTGTAAAAGTAAAAAATAGCTTTAAATGGCCAGAAGATGCTACAAGAGAAATAGCAAGAATTATAAAAACTATTGGATTAACAGGATGGACACCTGAGAGATTAAAAAAACATCAACAAAATTGGCATATGTTTGATGAAGTAACTCTAAAAGGTATTGGTCCTATGAAAGGTGAATATTATGGTTTACCTTGGCCATGTTGGACTGAAACACATCCAGGAAGTCCTGTTTTATATAATATAGATATTCCTGTAAATGAAGGTGGAATGGGCTTTAGAGCAAGATTTGGAGTTGAATATAAAGGAGAAAACCTTTTAGCAGGAGATAGAGCTACCATCAAAAATGCTAAAGTTAAAGGAGGATATCCTGAATTAACTAAAGATAATATTGAAAAAGTATTAGGTATTAAATTATCGTCTAAAGAAAAAGAGATAATGGGTAAAAACTGGAAAGTAGATTTAAGTGGACTAATTGCTAAATATGCACTAAAAGCTGGTATTGCACCTTATGGAAATGCAAAGGCAAGAGCATATGTATGGACATTCCCTGATAAAATACCATTACATAGAGAACCTTTACATACTCCAAGATTTGATTTAGCTAAAAAATATCCAACTTATTCTGATAAGAAAAATCATTATAGAGTTGATACTAAATATATTTCTATTCAACAAAAAGATTACTCAAAAGAATTTCCTATTATGTTAGTAACAGGTCGTTTAGTAATGTACAGTGGTGCTGGTGTAATTGAAAGAAATAGTAAATATTTAGTACAACTATCACCAGAAATGTATGCAGATATAAATCCAGAACTTGCTTACAAATATAATATTAAAGATGGGGATATGATATGGATCCATTCTCCAGAAGGAGCTAAAATTAAAGTTAAAGCAAGATTTACTTATTCAGTTGCACCAGATAGAATATTCTTACCATTCCATTTTGCTGGAGTAATGCAAGGTAAAGATTTAAGTGAAAATTATCCAGAAGGATTAGTTCCATATGCAATAGGTGAATCAGCAAATACAGTAACAAACTATGGATATGACATTGTTACCCAGATTCCTGAAACAAAAGCTGGTTTAGTTAGAATTGAAAAAGCATAAGGAGTAATAAATGTATGAATATGCAAGAATGAAATTTTATTGTGACGAAAATAGATGCATTGAATGTAATGCATGTACAATAGCGTGTGCAGAAGCGCATGAATTGCCAGTGGGAATTAATAGAAGAAAAGTTATTACACTAAATGAAGGAATCGAGGGTAAAGAGTTTTCAACTTCCATAGCTTGTATGCACTGTACTGATGCACCTTGTTCTCAAGTTTGTCCAGTTGAGTGTTTCTATATTAGAGAAGATGGAATAGTTTTACATGATAAAGATAAATGTATTGGATGCGGGTATTGTTTATATGCATGCCCATTTGGAGCACCTCAATTTCCAAAAGATGGAGCATTTGGAATAAGAGGGAAAATGGATAAATGTACATTATGTGCTGGGGGTCCTCTCCCTACTAATTCAATTGAAGAATTTGAACTGTATGGACAAAATAGAATTGCAGAAGGAAAAGTTCCAATGTGTGCAGCAGTATGTTCTACTAATGCACTTATTGTAGGAGATGCAGATAGCGTAGCAGAAATTATTAGAGCAAGAAATGCAGCAAAAGGAAAAGGAACAAGTAGCCCATATGGCTGGGATATAGCTTATAAATAAGGATGTTAAAATGAAAAAACTATTGCCTTTTATAGGCACTATTTTATTAGCTAATGTACCATTAGCGGAGCCTAATAAGGCTCCTATTAATTCTTCTAGTGCTTTAAATTCACCTCAACTAGTGGAATCTATCCCTGGTTGGCATAAGTTTGGAGCACTATTTGTATATATACAAACACATTGGATAAATATCCTATTTTTAATTGTTTTATTAGCAATTCCAACTATCTTTTTTTTACATTATAAAGTAATAGGTCCAAAAGTTTTTTCACACAAAGGTAAAAAGTTTTTAATTTTTCCTCCTTGGCAAAGAGTAGTTCATTGGATTGCAGCAGCAGGATTTATTCTGCTAGTACCTACAGGGTTTTTAATTATTTATGCAAAATTTTTTGGTGGAGGTAGTTTTATTGTATTTGCAAGATATCTTCATTTAATAGGTGCAATTTTATTTGCTATTGCTTTTATCCCAATGACTTTAATGTGGTTTAAAGAGATGTTGCCACAAATATGGGATATTAAGTGGCTTTTAATGTTAGGTGGTTATTTAAGTAAAGAAAAAAAAGAAATTCCTGCTGCTAAATTTAATGCAGGGCAAAAAATGTGGTATTGGATAATTGTTTTTGGTGGTTTTTTAATGCTATTAACTGGTCTTTTACTATATTTAAGAGACTTTAACATCGCCCTCCTCAGTACGTTTAATCTCAATAATCTATTTGGAATTGATATATTAAGAATTTCAATTATAGTTCATCTTTTATTAGCAGTAATTATTGTAACATTTTTCTTTACTCATTTATATATGAGTATTTTTGCTATTAAAGGTGCTATTGCAAGCATGATTGACGGATATAAAAGTGAAGATGAACTAAAACATTTACATTCTATTTTTTATAAAAAATTAATTAATAAAGAAGAGAAATTTTAACATTTCTCTTTTTTTTTATTTAAAATATGCAAAAATATCATAAAAACACTATTTAAAAAGGGATTAATATGAAAATTTTTACTTTTCTACTTTTACTTATAGGAAGTTTAATAGCAAAAGAAAAAATTATAATCTTTCATGCAGGTAGTTTAAGTGTTCCTTTTTCACAAATAGAAAAAGAGTTTGAAAAAAAATATCCAAAATATGATGTTTTAAGAGAACCAGCTGGAAGTGTGGCTTGTGCAAGAAAAATTATTGATTTAAATAAAAAAGCTGATATTTTTGCAAGTGCAGATTACAAAGTTATTAATGACTTGGTTATTCCTCAATATGCTAAATTTAATGCCCTTTTTGCAACAAATGAAATGGTTATTGCTTACACAAACCATTCAAAATATAATAAAAAAATTAACCAAAACAATTGGACAAACATTTTATTAAAAAAAGGAGTAAAAGTAGGGCACTCTAACCCAAATCTTGATCCATGTGGTTATAGAAGTGTGTTAGTAGCAAAATTAGCCTCAATTTATTATAATAAGCCAAACTTTTATAATAAATTAATGGGATATAAAAAGTACTATAAAAATGGAATAGAAAATAAAAACAAAATTGTTGTAAGACCAAAAGAGACTGATTTATTATCTCTTTTAGAAATAGGAGCAATTGATTATCTTTTTATATATAAATCAGTTGCAAAACAACATAATTTAAAATTTATAGAGTTACCCCCTCAAATAAATTTATCTAGTAATAAATATAAAAATTATTATAAACAAGTAAGTTTTAAAATTATTGGCAAAAAACCAGGAGAATTTATAGAAAAAAGAGGAGCTCCAATGATATATGGAATTACAATTTTAGAAAATAAGTACTTACCTATAAATAAAAAAGGAGCTATATTATTTGTAAAATTTCTTTTATCAAAAAAAGGACAAGAGATTATGGAAAAAAATGGACAAGGAACAATTAATCCTCCTATTATTGAAGGGGACTATTCAATTTTAAAAGAGAATTGATGCTTATAATAAATAATCTTTTTTTAAAAAAAGGAAATTTTAAATTAAATATTCCTTTTATAGAAATTGGAGATAAAGAATATTTTGTATTACTTGGAAAAACAGGAAGTGGAAAAACTCTTTTATTAGAAAGTATAATTGGTTTTCATAAAATTGAAGGGGAAATTATTTTTAATAACAAAAATATAACTAACTTACCTCCTCAAAAAAGACATTTTGGATTTTTATATCAAGATTTTGCCCTCTTTCCTCATTTAAATGTAGAAAAAAATATTAGATTTTCTGAAAAGTATCATTCAAAAAATAGTGCTCTTTTTAATGATTTAGTAAAATTTTTACAAATAAAACATCTTTTAACAAGAGATATAAAAAACTTAAGTGGTGGAGAAAAACAAAGAGTAGCTCTTGCTAGAGCAATTTATTCTAAACCAAAATTATTACTTTTAGATGAACCTTTAAGCGCAATTGATCCTACAATGAGAAATGAAATTATGAAAAATCTAAAAGAGTTACCAAAAAGATATAATTTATCTATTATTCATGTAACACACAATTTTAGAGAAGCTTCTTATTTAGCTAATAAGCTTGCAATTATATTAAATGGATCAATTTTACAAATAGGAGATGCAAAAACTGTACTAAAACAACCAAATTCACTTGAAGTAGCTAAATTTTTAGGTTTTAAAAATATTTTCCCTGTCTCTTTATTAGGATTTGAAAATTCTCATAGTTATTTTTCAATAGATCCAAATCAAATTATAATCTCAAAAGAAAAACTAAATTTTGATTTTTGTTTTGAAGGAGTTATAAAAGAGATTATGGGTATAACTGATCATTATAAAATATTTGTAGAGGTTATGAATAACCAATTTTTTATTAAAGCATCTAAACATATATTAGATAGTTTAAAAATAAAAAATAACCAAAAAATATATATCTGTTTTAATAAAAAAGATATAGTTTTTATTTAAAGGAAAAAAATGCAAAAAATTTTTATAGTAATTTCAACTATTTTACTACTTTTTTTATCTATTCCTTTAATTAAATTAATATTTGGTATCCCTATTAATACATATATATCTACTTTACAAGATAATGAAACGATTAATTCTATTATTTTAACCATGAAAGTCTCTTTATACTCTACAATAATAGTGTTAATTTTAGGATTACCGCTTGCTTATCTTTTAGCAAGATATAATTTTTTTGGAAAAAGTTTAATAGAAAGCTTAATAGATATACCTACAATGATACCTCATACAGCTGCTGGAATTGCTTTATTAATTACTTTTGGAAAAACCTTTGAAAATATAGGATTATCTTTTATAGATTCAACAACTGGTATAATGTTTGCTATGATGTTTTTATCTGCTCCTTATTTAATAAATTCAGCAAAAGAAGGCTTTAAAAATGTAGATGTAAAATTAGAAAATGTTGCAAAATCACTAGGTGCAAATTCATTTGAAACATTTATAAAAATTGTAATACCAAACTCAAAAAAAGATATTATAAATGGAATGCTTATGATGTGGGCAAGAGGTTTAGGAGAATTTGGTGCTGTTGTGATTATTACATACCATCCAATGGTAGCTCCAGTTTTAATATACGATAAGTTTATTAATTTTGGATTAGACTATTCTACTCCTGTTGCTGCTGTTATGATTATTTTTTCAATTATTGTTTTTATAATTGTGAGATTTTTAAATAATAAATTTAACTAGTTAAAAATTTTAATATAACCTCTTCTATGGTTAAATTATCTTCTTTTACTAAAAATACTTTAAAGTATTTATCATTTATTTTTTTTCCTGTAATTATATTTTTCATAAAAGTTGCTTTTAAAAAA
>DQTE01000179.1 GCA_015662905.1 Crocinitomix sp.
ACCAAAAGAAAATTGCAAATTCTATAAAAATAGTAATCCCCAATGATGTAACATTACAAAAAGCTATAAATTAAGTGTTTATGTAAAAGTGTAGTGCGTCACTAAAATCATGTCTGCAACAGACAGGTACAATTAGTTGGTATTCAAATACTTAATATTTTATTCTGTCAAAGTCAAGTACTTTTAAGTGAACTTTATTTATGAGGTTGTTTAACCTTATGTTTAACCTTAAACAACTTCTATTGCATAAGGGATAGAAGCAATTGTTTGAACTCCTTTTTGCTTTTAAAGGAAAAAGAGTGAGTGCGGATAGCCCGACCCTTTAGGGATATGCCCATATAATTTTAATAATTTTAGGTTTTTTGGTTATAATAGAAAAATGGCTACTTTTTACAAGGCTGCCAATAATAATTCAATGTCTTTATAAGGTAAATTAAAGACTTTACCTAAGATTTCGGAAGTTAATTTGCCTTTGTATATGTAAACGCCTCCTCTAAAGCCGGGGTCTTTTTTTATCATTTCTTTACTGCCACCTACTTCGCCAATTTCTAATAACAAAGGTGAAAAAATGTTGCTTAATGCTATAGAGGCTGTTCTTGAAACTCTTGATGCAATGTTAGGGACACAATAATGTATAACGTCATAAGCCCTGTATGTTGGGTTTAAATGGTTTGTAACTCTTGAGGTTTCAAAACACCCACCTTGGTCTATACTTACATCAATAATAACAGAACTTGGTTTCATTTTAGACACCATTTGGTTGGTTACTATACAAGGGGTACGCCCAAAAGGGGCTCTTAAGGCACCTATAATAACATCAGCACGTTTAACAGCTTTTTCTAATACTTTTGGTTGAATGATTGAGGTGTAAATTCTTTGACCTATATCATTTTGTAAGCGTCTTAGCCTTGATAATGAATTATCAAATACTTTAACATTAGCACCTAAGCCGAGGGCGGCTCTTGCAGCATATTCTCCTACGGTACCTGCTCCCAAAATAACAATTTCAGTTGGTTGTACTCCTGCTATTCCTCCCATCATAATGCCTTTTCCATCATTGTAGTTAGATAGTAATTCAGCTGCTATTAATACGGAAGTGTTACCTGCAATTTCGCCCATAGTTCTGACAACGGGATAAATACCGTGGTCGTCTCTAATATAATCCCAAGCAATGGCTGTTACTTTTTTTTTCATTAAAGCCACAAGGGTTTCTTTGGGTTGTAATGTTAATTGTAGGGCAGAGATTAATGTTTGATTCCCCACCATCATATCAATTTCCTTTTGTTTTACGGGGGCTACTTTTAAAATGATGTTACTTTTAAAAATTTCAGAGGTGTTATAACAAATTTGTGCGCCTGCTTCAGAATAATCTTTATCAGTAAAATTAGATTTTAGACCTGCGTTTGATTCAACTAATACTTGATGCCCATTATTAACTAGTAATTGAACGGACTCCGGAATAAGTGCTACTCTGTTTTCTTGGTAAGATGTTTCTTTGGGAATACCAATAGTTAAACTGCCTTTTTTTTTGTTAATGGCTAACATTTCTTCTTGAGGCAATAGACTTCCCTCTTTCATTAACGATTTTAAAGTTTCCGGATCTGTTATCATAATTCAATATCTAAAATTCTACGCTCATCTTCTACATTAATGTTTATATTTACGGTATTCTCTGGTAAAAGGTTTTCAATTTTGGAAGGCCATTCTATAAAACAATATTCATTTCCGTAAATAATTTCTTCAATTCCTATATCTAATGCTTCAATTTCGTTTTCTATTCTGTAAAAATCAAAATGATATACAGTGCCGTATGTTGGTGATAGATATTGATTAATTATAGAAAAGGTAGGTGAGGATGAATGGTCTTCAATTTTCATTTGTTTTAATATGGCGTTGATAAAAGTTGTTTTACCTGCCCCCATTTTGCCATAAAATGCAAAAATATGATGGTTTTTAGTGAATTCTAAAAATTGTTTCGCAGCTAGGTGTAAATCGGTTAAATTATTAATACGTATTTTCATTTTAACAAAAATACAAAAGTTTGTTCAAAATGTAGATTAAATTTTTGATATAGCTAAATTCTTTCTTTTGAAATGAAGTTGTTTATAGTCAAATAATAAGTTAAAATCACATTTTTTCATTTAACCTTAAACAACTTTAATGATTAAAAAAACAACGCTTTGCTAACCCACCATCTAAATTTTACAATCATTATGCCTTTTGCTGCTTGTCCTTTAAAAAGATAGATGATAAACAAGGCTAGGCTTCCTCCCCATTTTACTATTTCCATAAAATATCGTTTTAAGGTAGCGGTTAGCCCTTGGTTTTTTATTCTTACTTTTTCACTTTTACCTGTGCCTAATGCTTGTCTTTTTATAAACTTATTGGTGGTTCTTTCAATGGGTACGCAGTGGTAAACTATGGCATTTGGAATATAATCAACTTTTAGATTTTTATGTTTATAAATTCGCATAAACATATCTTTTTCTTCACTACCTGCCAAGTTATTACCTTTACGTCCTAGTTCAACATTAAAATCTCCTACCGTTTTAAACACATCTGTTCTAAAAGACATATTTGATCCTCTAGGGTAATCATTTGTAGGAAAAGTTTTTGGTTCATCTCCTAAATCAAAAAAACCTAGTAGAGAATTTAGGTATTTGTTTTCCCATTTAGGGATAATAGTTTCGTAATGAAGTAAAATTTTACTGCCTATTGCAACTGTATTTGGGTTTTGTTCAAAATGGTTGTATATTACCTCTAAATAATTTTTTGATAAAAAGGCATCATCATCTATAAAGGTAATGTATTTTCCTTTTGCTTCTGCAATACCTCTGTTTCTACCATAAGATAATCCTTGATTGGTTTCCAAATAATATTCAAATTTTATATCAGGATTATTTTTTTTAAAGTTGAGGGCTATTTCTTTTGTATTTCCGGGTGAATTATTATCAACAAGTATAATTTCAAACAAATCTTTTGATAGGGTTTGTTTTTTTAAACTTTCTAATACTTGAGGCAGGTATTTTTCTCTATTGTATGTGCTAATTGTAGCGGTTATCATTTAATAATGATTGTTATTTGTCGGTTTTATTAGTTTTAAACACCTCAGTGTAGAAGCCAAAAGCTAACAACAATAACAAAACAATCGTTCCTGTTATTCCCATCATACTTGCCATTTTAAATGAATTTAATTCGTATTTCATTTCTATGGTGTGTTCACCAGCAGGAATTTCAATAGCTCTTAATACATAATTGGCACGTAATAAATCTGTTTTTTTGTTGTCTATATATACATTCCATCCTTCATTAACATATATTTCGGAAAAAATGGCTAGCTGTTTTTCTTTAGAAGTAGATTTGTAAACTAATTTGTCTGGATGATAGTGTGTTAATTCAATGTTACCTTCACCACTATAAGTTTTTTTCGAAAGTTTTTCAGCAAAAGGTTTTCTTAAAACGGCTATTTGGTTTGGTGAAAATCCTGTTTGTACGGCGTCAATGGTAGCCATTAATCCTGGCATTCCTTCTTGATAATATCCCCATTGAAAACCTTGGGGTGTGTTAAATAAGGCTATTTGCTGTTGTATTGCTGCTTGATATGGAATATCATTTATTGTTACATTTTGACTGTCTGGTGTGGTTAGCACTAAATCTTCAACCCCTTGAAGGTTTAGTTGTGTTTTGCTGTCTCCTCCAGTTTTAACGGTGTGTCCGTTAAATAGGTTAAGTTTGTAAGACGTTTCTACGTTAAGTGCTAAAATTTCTTCATCAGCAGTTTCAACTTGTTTTACATTTTTGATAAACCAAGCATTTCCGTAGGCGTTAGGGTTTGGTATGGCTTGTTGTCCATTAGGTGCTAGTGTATATTTCATATTTAGCATATTAAATACAGCTTGATTTCCCTTTGATAGATGAAACTCTATAAGTTCTTGGTAAATACCTAATTTTGCACCGTGGTAGCCCCCAATTGATTTATGAAAATATGACGTTCTTGAGCTGTTAAAAGGATTGCCTTGCTCAAAAACTCTAAAGTGCGTTGTTCTGTTTAAGGCTCTGAATTTTTTTTGCTCAATCATTCTTTTGGCGTACCCGCCTTTAATTTTTTCTGCTTTTATTGTTTTTTTAACCTCAGCTACAGCTTTTTCAATTTCTTTACTTGCTTTTGGTGTAGTAGATTCTAAGTCAAAAATTTGTTTATCGCCATCACCAGCCAATAGGGGGTATTCTTGTTTCCATTTTTGTATCCATTGTGCATTTCTTCCTTTGGTTTCTTTATCTAAATATCTAAAATCAACAGACAGTAAATCAATTAGAATAAGCAGTAAGAGAATTGGTGCCATAGCTTTTTTAGCAAAATCAGAATTTTTAATTCCAATAAAAATTGTTCCAGCGCCTAAAATTAAAAATACAAGAGACCTTAAAACATCTGCGGTAAAAATTGATTGCCTTACGTTGGCTAATTCGTCAAAAAGATCTTGATAAAAAGACAATTGTTCACTGGGAGCGTTGTCAATCATTTCAATTTCAGCCACAGATAAAAAGTTGTTAAACATTGTAGGCATTACTATAAAACTTAAAAGTAAGCCAATAAATATGGCAGAAACTATAAAAAATGGTTTAATGTTTTTTTGAATTTCATCTCTTTTTTTAATGATTTCATTTAAAAATAAAACCGCTAAAAGGGGTAAGGTTAATTCAACAACAAACAATATAATGGTTACTGCTCTAAATTTATTATAGCCAGGGATATAATCAATAAAGAAGTGTGTTAACCCTCCGAAATTTTTACCCCAACTTAGCATTAAAGTTAAAATAGTAACTATTAGCAGTGCCCACTTAATTTTATCATCTAAATAAAACAGAGAGAGTATAGCCAAAAACACTACGATAATGCCTACATATACAGGCCCTGAGGTAAATGGTTGGTCACCCCAATATTGGTTCATTCCTCCAATTTGCTGTTTAAAATTACGGTTAATCCCTCTTAGTAAATCTTTACTTTTAGGATGATTTGCAATAACTTGAGAGTTTCCGCCCTTAAAATTAGGTACAATTAAAGAAAAACTTTCTCCCACACCATAGCTCCATGCTGTGATGTATTCAAAGTCCAAACCATTGTTATTTTTGGTAGCTATATCTTTTGGTGTGCCATCAGGATTGATGGTTAATTCAGACCCTCCTCTAGTGGTGTGTTTGGAATAGTCTAGCGTTGTTTTGATGTTTCCGTAGTTAAGTACTACAGCTAGAACATACATAACTAATAAGCCAGCTGTACGTTTTAAAAAAATTGAAATGGTTTTATTTTTAAGTGCCTTAACCAATTCAAAAACACCAACCGACAATAAAACCATTCCTAAATAATAGGCGATTTGTAAATGGTTTGCCCTGAGTTCAAATGCCATAAAAAGACTAGCTAAAGCAAGTGGAATAATTAATTTTTTACTGCGATATGCCCAAATAAAACTTGCTAATACTAATGGTGCGTAGCCTATGGCTAAAGCTTTTGTGTTGTGTCCTGCTTGCAAAATAATTATAAAGTAAGAGGACAAGCCGTAAGCAATAGTACCAATGGCACTAATAGAAGGTTTTATTTTGAGTGTTAAACCTAAAATGTAAAATCCAATAAAGTATAAAAAAAGGTAATTGGCAGGGTGTGGTAACCAAAGTGATAAAGCCGACCTCATTTCGTCTAATAACTTCATTCCGGGATTTGTACTAGAAATTTGTACACCAGGCATACCAGAAAACATTGAGTTTGTCCAGTGAATTTCATTTCCTAATTCTCTATAATCTTTAATTTCTTGAGCTGCACCACTCCAATTAACAACATCTCCTTGATTGATAGTGTAACCCTTAAAAGCAGGCGTAAAGTAAAAAACAGTAATGATTAAAAATAACACAACCGCACCAAGGTGCCATAAATTCTTTTTTTGTAGTAATCTTTCTTTTATAGACATAAGTAAAATTAATTAAGGGCTTAAAGATAGAAAAATCTTTTAACTTAATATTTTGAAATAGAAATTTAAAAAAATCCCTTAAAACTTTTAAGGCTTGATTACAAAGGTTATCTTTGTAAAGTGAAAAAAATTTTAGTTGTTAGGTTTAGCTCAATTGGAGATATAGTTTTAACTACCCCCGTGGTTAGGTGTTTACGTCAGGAGTTTCCCCGTGCTGAAATCCATTATTTAACTAAGTCGTCTTATAAGGTATTATTAGTACAAAATCTTTATATTGATAAAATTCACACGATAAAAAAAGACATAGGAGAGGTTATAGATGATTTAAAACAAGAGAATTTTGATTTTATCATAGACCTACATCATAACTTGCGCACTTTTAGATTAAAATTACGTTTACACACAAAGTCTTACCAATTTCCAAAAGTAAATTTTAAAAAATGGTTACTAACTGTGTTTAAAATAAATAAAATGCCTGATAAACATATAGTTGATAGGTATTTTGAGTGTGTAAATGAATTAGGTGTAGTTAATGACTTAAAAGGGTTAGATTATTTTATACCCAAACAAGATGAAATTAATTTAAAGCAATATCACATACCAGATGATTTTATTGTGTTTGTTATTGGGGCAAAGTTTGCCACAAAAAGATTACCTACTCAAAAAATAATAGACATTGTTAAACAAATTCCTCATACGGTTGTTTTGTTAGGTGGAAAAGAAGATAAAAATAGAGGACGAGAAATTGCAGACGCTTGTTCCAATGTTATAAAATTATGTGGAGATTTAAACTTAAACCAATCGGCGTCTATTATAAAACAGGCACAAAAAGTTATTACCCACGATACTGGTTTAATGCACATTGCTTCAGCGTTTAATATACCAATTATTTCTATTTGGGGCAACACTGTTCCTGAGTTTGGGATGTATCCATATATGCCTCAAGCACCAAATAATTATAGTATTCACGAAATAAAAAATTTAAAGTGCAGACCTTGTTCTAAAATTGGGTATCAATCTTGTCCAAAATCACATTTTAAGTGTATGACCCAACAAAATGTAAAAGAGATAGTTAAAAATATAAAAGATTGTTAAGCATTTAATTACAAACTAAATATAGAACCTTAAATCCGCAAGTATCTTCTACTGCAAAGCCAAACTGCACGCCATTATTGGGAATGCCTGTCTGCCGACAAAGGCAGGCCTGTTTTTCGA
>DQTE01000002.1 GCA_015662905.1 Crocinitomix sp.
CAAAAAGAAGTAGATGAGGTAATGATGAACTATAATATGGGACTTATTACAAACAACGAGCGTTATAACCAAATTATTGATATTTGGACACATACAAATACAAGATTGACAGCTAGATTGATGGATAGAATTCAAAAAGATCAACAAGGTTTCAACTCTATCTATATGATGATGGATTCTGGAGCAAGGGGATCAAAAGAGCAAATACGTCAGCTGTCGGGAATGAGGGGCTTAATGGCCAAACCTCAAAAATCTGGAGCTTCTTCTCAAGATATTATTGAAAATCCAATTTTATCTAATTTTAAAGAGGGGTTAACCATTTTTGACTATTTTATCTCTACTCACGGTGCGCGTAAAGGTCTTGCAGATACTGCCTTAAAAACAGCAGATGCTGGATATTTAACACGTAGATTAGTTGACGTAGCTCAAGATGTTGTTATAAATACAGAGGATTGTGGCACATTAAGAGGAATAACAGTATCTGCACTTAAAAAGAATGATGATATAGCAGAGTCTTTATATGACCGAATTTTAGGGCGTGTAACAGTGCATGATGTCAAAAATCCAGATACTAGAGAATTAATTATTTCTGCAGGAGAAGAAATTACAGAGCCTTTTGCTAAAGCTATTGAAGAGGCTGGAATTGAAGAGGTAGATGTAAGATCTGTTTTAACTTGTGAGTTAAAAAGAGGTGCTTGTTCTAAATGTTATGGTCGTAACCTTTCTACTAGCTTGATGGCTGTAAAAGGTGACGCTGTTGGTGTAATTGCTGCCCAATCAATTGGAGAACCAGGTACACAGTTAACATTAAGAACGTTCCACGTTGGGGGTACGGCATCTAATATTGCAGACGAATCTTCTCTAAAAGCTAAATTTACAGGTAAACTTGATTTTGATGACGTAAAAACAATATCTAAAAAAGATGCCGAAGGAAATGATGTAGAGGTTGTAATTGGACGTTCTGGTGAAATAAAAATTATTGATCAAGAAACGTCAGCAATTATACAAACAGCTATCATTCCTTACGGTTCTCATTTGATGATAAAAGGTAAACGTAAAATCAAAAAAGATGATATTATTTGTTCGTGGGATCCATATAATGCAGTAATCATCTCAGATGTTAAAGGAAAACTTGAATTTGAAAATATTATTGAAGGTGAAACCTTTAGAGAAGAGATTGATGAACAAACTGGATTTACTGAAAAAGTAATTATTGAAACACGTAATAAAAAGAAATTACCATCAATTAAAATTATTGACTCTAAAACAAAAGAGGAAATTAAATCTTTTAGTTTACCAGTAAATGCTCATATTGTTACCAATGATGGAGACGAAATTGGAGCTGGGGATATTCTAGTTAAAATACCAAGAGTTTCGGGTAAATCAGGGGATATTACAGGTGGTTTACCTAGAGTGACAGAACTTTTTGAAGCACGTAACCCTTCTAATCCAGCTGTTGTATCAGAAATTGATGGAATAGTTTCTTATGGTAAAATCAAAAGAGGTAATAGAGAAATTATAGTAGAATCAAGAAAAGGAGAGAAGCGTAAATACTTAGCGCCTTTATCTAAGCATATTTTAGTTCAAGAAAATGACTATGTAAAAGCAGGACAAATTTTAACAGAAGGCGCAGTAACACCAAGAGATATTTTAAATATCAAAGGACCTACTGCGGTTCAAGAGTATATTGTAAATGAAGTGCAAGAGGTTTACCGTTTGCAAGGTGTGAAAATTAACGATAAGCATTTTGAGGTAATTGTTAGACAAATGATGCTTAAAGTTGAAATTATTGACGCAGGAGATTCTAAATTCTTAGAAAATCAATCTATCCATAAAGCTGACTTCTTTGAAGAGAACAACTATCTTTATGGTAAAATGGTTGTAACTGACCCAGGTGATTCTGAAACATTAAAGGCAGGGCAAATCATTACAGCAAGACATTTACGTGATGAGAATGCCATGTTAAAACGTAAAGATAAAGCCTTGGTTGAAGCGTATGAAGCAAAACCTGCAATTGCTAAGCCTATGTTGCAAGGGATAACAAAAGCATCTCTACAAACCAGATCATTTATTTCTGCAGCATCCTTCCAAGAAACAACAAAAGTGTTAAATGAAGCTGCTTTAACTGGTAAAGAAGATTTCTTGTTAGGACTTAAAGAAAATGTAATAGTTGGACACAAAATACCAGCTGGTACAGGATTTAGAGAATTTCAAGACTTAATAGTTGGAAGTCAAGAAGACTTTGATAAAATATCAAATTCATAGATAACACTAACGTTCGCCTTTTTAGGCGAACGTTTTTTAATAAGGTTAAACATGGAAAATAAAAAAGACAAACAAATTAATATTGAATTGACAGAAGATGTGGCATCTGGAACTTATACAAATTTGTCAGTTATTACTCATTCACATAGCGAATTTATTATTGATTTTGTACAATTAATGCCAGGTGTACCCAAAGCAAAAGTAAAATCTCGTGTTATTTTAACACCTGACAATGCTAAAAAACTATTACATGCCTTAGCAGATAACATTAAAAAGTTTGAACAAACACATGGTGCAATAAAAGACAACGGCCCTCAAAATCCTATTCCAATGAATTTTGGTGGACCAGCAACAGAAGCATAAAAACTGTAATTTTTTTTTATTGATAGATGCTACTTTTTTTTTGTAGCATCTTTTTTGTTTTATGACGCATAGACATTTTAAAATATTCAAACCATACGGGTACGTTTCACAGTTTAAACATAACAAAAACAAAAAACGAGAACAGGTTTTAGGAGAATTATTTGACTTTCCAGATGGGACTATGGCCATTGGTAGATTAGATAAAGACTCTGAAGGGTTATTGTTACTAACAACTGATGGTAAAATAAGTGAGGCGATTCGTGCCAAGTCTGTTGAAAAAGAATATTATGTGCAAATTGACGGATTGATAACCAATGATGCTATAAAATCGTTGCAACAAGGGGTAGAAATTTCTATAAATGGAAATCTTTATAGCACTCAACCAGCAAAAGTAAAAAGAATAGATATTCCCAATTTACCTAAAAGAGCTAAAGCAATAAGAGATGATAGGCATGGACCTACGTCATGGTTGTCTGTTACAATCACAGAAGGTAAATATAGACAAGTTAGAAAAATGACAGCAGCTGTTGGTTTTCCAACGCTCAGGCTTGTAAGGGTTCGGGTTGGAAAAATTTCACTTAATAATATGACAATTGGAGATGTTGAAGAATTACCTCAATTAATTTAAAGGATCTATTTTTAAAAAACGTTAAAATATTAATTCGATATACAAGAATTAAGTTTATTTGTTGTAACTTTATAAATAAAGTATGAGGCGTTTTAATTTATTCTTAAAAATAGTGTTACTTAATTTTCTTATCACTTTTGTATCTTGTGGGCAAGATGTAAAAGAAGAAAATTTAACGCTTAAAAAAAATATAATCAATATGGAATCAGACTCAACAAATTGGAACCGTTTAACTGAAGAAGAAAAGTATGTCATTGAACAAAAAGGAACAGAAAGGTCTTTTACAGGTATTTATGTAAATCATCACGATAAAGGTGTTTATACATGTAAACGTTGTAATACACCATTGTTTGAATCAGACAGTAAATTTGATAGTGGTAGTGGTTGGCCAGCTTTTGACAATATAATTGATGGAGCTGTTGAAGAAATTCCTGACACTGATGGCATGAGAACTGAAATTATTTGTGCTAATTGTAAAGCACATTTAGGACATGTTTTTAGAGGTGAACGTTTTACACCAAACAATACACGACATTGTGTTAATTCTATATCTTTAAATTTTATACCACAAGATTCAGTTAACGTACAAACGCTTGTTCAACATTTGGATACAGCCATTTTTGCATCTGGTTGTTTTTGGGGTACAGAATACTTTTTTGAAAAGGCAGATGGCGTTATTTCTACCCAAGTTGGTTATATAGGTGGTCACAAAGAAAACCCAACATATAAGGATGTTTGTACGGGGGAAACAGGCCACGCAGAAGCTGTTAGAGTTGTTTATGACACGACAAAAACCGATTATAGAACGTTATGTAAATTGTTTTTTGAGACACATGACCCCAGTCAAGTTGATAGACAAGGACCAGACGTGGGTAATCAATACAGATCAGGTATTTTTTACGTGAATGATGAACAAAAAAAAGTGGCTACCGAACTAAAACAAATACTTGAAGGTAAAGGTTTAACTGTAGCAACAGAAATCACCAAAGCAACTACTTTTTGGGAAGGGGAAGATTACCATGAACATTATTACTCTAAAAAAGGAGGAACACCTTATTGTCATGGTTACACCAAACGGTTTGATGACTAAAATTTAGTTATACTAAGTGTTTTCCAGTAAAGCCTATTTTTCAATTTAAAATGGATAACATATTTTAAAAGAGTTGCCCCCTTCTAAAGGTTTAGGTGGTTCTTTTTCAAGGTAATAAACACCTCTAATCATTAAAAATACACCAACTATAATAAAAGAAAACGTTCTAAAAATATTTGCATAATTATTAAGTTTTGATTTTAATTTGTTTGAAAAAAAGTAAAAAACGCTTAATAAAGGAATGGTTCCTAATCCAAATACTAACATAATGATTAAACTATTCATAAAAGATTTTTGAGCCAATGCCATAATTGCGGCAGAATACACCATTGCACAAGGTAAAAAGCCATTTAAAAAGCCAATGTAAAAACTATATTCTATCTTATTTTTATTTAAAGATTTAGCTAGTTTTGTTTTAAAGTTAATGACGTTATTAAAAAACTGGTATCCTTTTTTTTCAACCCAATTTAAAAATACGGGTAATAGTCCAAAAAGTATTAGTAACCCTCCACTTATAAAAGTAAATATAATTTGTGTCTTGTATGAGTTTAATGTGCTAACAATCAAGCCAAAAAATGTCCCAATAATTAGATAGGTAAGTATTTTACCTGAGTGATAGAGGAATAAACTTAACCATTTTTGCTTGCCGTTTCCTGTAGGAATCATTAATGCGATTGGTCCACACATTCCTACACAATGCAGGCTACCTGCTAATCCTAACAAAAATGCAGACCAAATCATGTGATTAAAAATTTATAGTAGTTTCATAAAGATATGATTTATTACTATTGTCATTAAATGTAATGTTAATTTCATATCTTCCTACTCTAAAATCCTCATAAGGTAAAATCATTCTTAATTCTTTATCTAGCTCAATGTTATAGTTTTTATCTAATGATTTGTCATCTGCCCTATAAAATTCCACATTGCCTCCTTTTATATGGATAGAAGAAGGGAAATTGATTACAATCCCTTCTTCCTTTTGAGTAATTTTAATTTTATCAGACAGTTTTTTGTAATTTAAAATACTTTGCTTTTTACCATTGTATAAAACTTCTTGTTCGTAATAATCATCACGAACCAAATCAGCATCACGATAGTGCATTTTATAAACGAGTGTTAGAATAAAACCCATAAACAATATAATGACCAATGTAATACTTTGTCCCCAATTTAATTTCATAATCCTATATCATTTAAAAACCTGGTCCACTAAAATTAACTGTAGCTTTTTCAACTAAAGTACCATTAGCAAAAACTCCAATGGTAATTGGTGTTTTTGTTCCTTTTAAGTCTTTTCTTTTCATTTTAACTAAAACCTCACGGTGAAGTTGCTTTCCTACCTCTAAATTAATTATCTTCTCACCTATAGATTCTAATTCAGCGTTGCCTTCAATTATTTTCATCTCAACGGGTAGAGTTTCTGACGTTTTATTTATAAGCGTTACATTGTAGATATTACTTATTGTTTCCTTATCAATTTTTTGATAAGTAGTATTAGGCACTCTCAATATAGTTGCCTCAACATCTGATCTACTAAATAACAAACCAACAAGTAAACCTAAAATTATAAACATTAAAACAATGTATGCTTTTGCTCTTCCAGATAGGGTAAAATCAACGCCATTTTTAATCCCTTTTTCGGAGTCGTATCTAATGAGTCCTTTTTCAAGTCCGACTTTTTCCATCATAAAGTCGCAAGCATCCATACAAGCTGTACAATTAACGCATTCTAACTGAGTACCATTTCTAATATCTATACCTGTTGGACAAACATTTACACATTGACCACAATCTATACAATCACCTTTTCCAATCTCTTTTCGGTCTTCATTTTTTCGGAATTTACCTCTTGATTCTCCTCTTTTATAATCATAAGCAACAAGAACAGAGTTTTCATCAAGTAAAACCCCTTGTAATCTTCCGTAAGGACATACGGCAATACACACTTGTTCTCTAAACCACGTAAACACAGCAAAAAATACAGAGGTAAAAATGACTATGGCAATAAACCCACCAATGTGTTCTGAAGGAGGAGCCGTTATGATTGATAACACTTCATCTATGCTTATAATATACGCTAAAAAAGTATTAGTAATTAAAAATGAAATGCTCCAAAAAATAAACCATTTGAATAATCTTTTCCTTAATTTTAGTCCTTTCCAGGGTAATTTATCTAACTTTTTTTGTTGATTCCAGTCTCCATCAATCCAAAATTCTATACGTCTAAAAACCATTTCTAAAAAAATGGTTTGAGGACATGCCCAACCACAAAATAAACGACCAAAAACAACTGTAAATACAATTATTAAGACTACAAATGCAAGCATACCAATTGCAAACAAATAAGAATCTTCAGGCCAAAATATTTGGCCTAAAATTACAAACTTTCGTTTTACAATATTAAGCATCAATATTGGTTCTCCATTTATTTTCAAAAAAGGTCCTACAAATAATAATACTAATAAAGAATAGGCAAACCATTGCCTTCTGTTAAACCATCTGCCAGATACTTTTTTTACAAATACCCACTTTCTTTTTCCGTCTTTATCAACAGTTGAAATACTGTCTCTAAACTCTTCATCAAATCTACTCATTTTATTACCTTTTTTGTTGTTACAAAATTACAATTAAAGACAAAAAAAGAGTGTAACAATGCACACTCCTCTTGTTAAAAAACTGTTATCTTTTTTAATTTTATTATAAAATTAAGGTCTGTCAAATTTATTTTCACCTTGTGGTTCTTTACCTCCTTCGGCAGGAGGCATTTTTAGTACAAAACTTGCTACCGCTTGAATTTTGTCAGGACTTAATTGATCTTTCCAAGAAATCATTCCATTGGCTGCTCCCTCAGATATAGTGTGAAAAACGCCTTTTATGTCTCCATCGTAAATCCACATATTGTCTGTTAAATTAGGACCAATTCCTCCACCACCGTTTGCACCATGGCAAGCCACACAATTTGTTTGATATATCTCCTCTCCCAATTTAAGTGTTGCGTCATCTGTTAACAATTCAACATTGTCTTCGTTTACTAAATTTGGATGGGCGGCTTTGTATGCGGCAACTTGTTTTTCACCTTCAGCCATTTCTTGAGCAAATTCTCCGTACTGCAACTTATCAGTATTAAATATATGATAATATGGCAGGTAAATAACTGCCCAAATAATGGTGATGTAAAACCCATATTTCCACCATGGTGGTAAATCATTGTCTAACTCCTTAATTCCATCATAATCATGATCCAACAAAATTGAGTCTTCATCTTCAATTTCTACCGCATTTGTTAACGATTTATTCCATTTTGAAAAAATCCCTTCCGTCTTACCTTCTGCGTTTGGTTCAATTGATGCACCTTTAGTTAGTCCAGCAAAATATAAAATTAAGAAAACAATTGCAAGGTCAATATACAAAAATGCATAAAATGCACTGTCAGGAAAATCCATGAAATAATCGTTTGTATTTGATTCTGCTGCAAATGTACTTGATCCCATTAATGCAAAAGCTATAACTAAACCAACCTTTTTTGCTTTATCTGCTTTCTGTTTTATAATAGCTGACGCTCCTTTTGCAACTGTAAATAGTGCAAACAGTAAAATTATAGTAAAAATAAGCATCACCATAAACAATAAAGTTGGTGATATACCTAAATCCTCATACACAGGTCTATCAATTTTTATTTCTGATTGTTGTGCAATAGCAGTAAGCCCAAATGTCATAAACATTAAAGTACCTACAAGTTTAAAATTAAATATCCTTTTCATCATATTTATTTTTTAGTCCTCCTCAAGAGGTAAATTTTTAATTTCGTTAATATCTTTATTTTTTGTTCTAACTATATAAATTATGACACCCACAAACACCGTAAAAAATATTACCAGTGATATGATGGGGAATATTTCAACCCCATCAATTGTAGATAAATGTCCTTTTATAAATTTTAACATTGTTAATCGTTTTTACTTATTTCTTTCTTTTCAGACTCATCTGTTTTTAATCCATCTGAACCAAGTCTTTCTAAGTAAGCAATTAATGCCATAATTTCCATATCAGGTTTAGCATTTTGAATATCTGGATCTTTTAAAACATTCTCATAAATTTCTTGAGCTTGTTTTTTTAGATCAGCTTCAGCCTTATCTTCATATCCTTCTGGATAAGGAACCCCTAAAGTTCTTAGTGCTGATATTTTGTTTTTCAGCAAAGAATAATCTAATTTATCGGTTAACCAATAGTAATCAGGCATAATAGAACCCTCAGAAGTGGTACGTGGCGAAATTAAATGCTTATAATGCCAAGCTTCTGATTTATTCATCTTATTACCTCTACCTGATCTAAATAAATCTGGACCAGTACGTTTAGAACCCCATAAGTGAGGGTGTGCATAAACATATTCGCCACCTTTAGAATAATCACCATATCGCTTAACTTCATCACGGAAAGGTCTTACCATTTGGGAGTGACAGTTGTTGCAACCTTCTCTAATATAAATGTCTTGACCTTCTAACTCTAAAGGTGTGTATGGTTTGACACTAGAAATAGTAGGAATATTACTTTTTACAAGGAACGTAGGCATCATTTCTGCAATACCTCCAATTAAAATAACAACTAAAGTTACAACTAAAAACCGAATTGGTTTTCTTTCAATAACACTATGCCAGTGCTCTCCTTTATTTCCTTTATTTGGATTTAATAATGGTGGAGCTGAAGCCTCTTCGTTAGCAATAAAACTACCTTGCTTGGCTGTTTTAACCAAGTTATAAACCATAATACAAGGTCCAGTAACATAGAACAAACCTCCTAAAGATCTCATCATGTAAAAAGGACGTAGTTGAGTCACTGTTTCTAAAAAGTTAGGGTTTGCTAAAGATCCATCTGCATTAAACTCTTTCCACATTAAAGATTGAGTAAAACCTGCCCAATACATTGGGATAACCCATAATAAAATACCTAAAGTAGCAATCCAAAAGTGAGTATTTGCTAAAGATTTTGAATACAATTTTGTTCCCCACATTTTTGGCACTAACCAATATAACATACCAAAAGTTAACATACCATTCCAACCTAAAGCTCCAACATGAACATGGGCGGGAATCCAATCTGTATAGTGAGCGATCCAACTAACATTTTTAAGCGCTAACATTGGCCCTTCAAAAGTTGCCATACCATAACAAGTAATGGCTACTACCATAAACTTAAGTACTACATCATCTCTTACTTTATCCCAAACCCCTCTTAATGTTAAAAGTCCGTTTAGCATACCTCCCCAAGATGGGAATATCAACGTTAATGAGAATACAACACCCAACGACTGAGCCCAACCCGGTAAAGCTGTGTATAACAAGTGATGTGGTCCTGCCCAAATGTAAATAAATATCAAAGACCAAAAGTGAATAATTGAAAGTCTATATGAATAAACAGGTCTATTAGCTGCTTTAGGAACAAAGTAATACATTAAACCTAAATATGGCGTTGTTAAGAAAAATGCAACCGCATTATGTCCATACCACCATTGCACCAATGCGTCTTGAACTCCAGAAAAAATTGGATAAGAATGCATTAATGAATATGGTAACTCAAACGATCTTACTATGTGTAAAACAGCAACGGTTACAAAGGTTGCTATGTAAAACCAAATCGCAACATACATGTGCTTTACACGTCTTTTTATAATTGTCCCAAACATGTTTACACCCCAAACTACCCATAATAAAGTAATAACAATATCTTGCCACCACTCTAACTCTGCATATTCATTTGAGGTTGAATACCCCAATGGTAAGGTGAAAACTGCTGTAAGTATTGCAATTTGCCATCCCCAAAAATTAATCCAACTTAAAGTGTCAGACCACATTCGTGTTTTTAATAATCTTTGCAAGGAATAATGTACCCCTGTAAAAATACCATTACCCACAAAGGCAAAAATAACTGCATTGGTGTGTAAAGGTCTTATCCTTCCAAAGGACAACCATGACACTACGTTAATTTCTGGCCAAACCAACTCTAAAGCTGCTGTTAGCCCTACTGACATACCAATAATACCCCAAAAGGCTGTTGCAATTAAGAAATACTTGACAATTTTATTGTCATAATAAAACTTTTCTACTTCCATTTTTTTTCTGTTTTTTGATTGTTAAGCTCATCATCATTGTCAAATAACATTCGGTGTGCAGGTCCATACGTATCTTCAAACTGACCATTTTTATTTGCCCATAAAAATGACAATAAAAAGAATAAAGCCAACCCAACACTGATAAATATTAAAGCAAAGACAATTTGCATAGTTTAGTTTAATTTAGGTTCAAAGTTAACATTTTTTATGACAATTTTATGACATAGATTTGTATGATAAAAATCATAAAAACACATAATAAGCGGTTTTTCAATTGTTTAAACGTTAAAAGTTGTTTTAAACGTGATAAATGTCACTTATAAATAGGTGTTAATTTAAAACCGTTTTGTTTGAGTAAATTAATTACGCCATTCTCTCCAAATAAATGTGCAGCGCCAACGGCTATGAAGCACCTATGTTTTTTAGTAAATTTAATAATTTTTGATATCCATTTTTTATTCCTGTTACTTAAAAAAATATCTTCATACGCCATAAACTCGGGTGATTGTTTTTTCATTAAAGGAATTAATTTGTTCACTTTTTCTTTTGCATACAATTTCTGTAACTTAATTGTTTCTTTTTTTTCTTTCTCAAAATTTTTAATTGAAGTAACAATTAACTCTGCCATTTTATAATCAGGAATTTCATCAAAAAAGGCAAGCTGCTCTTCCATAGTTTCAAATCCTTCAATACCAATATTATTTCCTTCTGCTAATTGAATTATTTGCAAATCATAAGATGTTGCACTGTCAGAAAAATAGGCTTGTGTTAGGGTTTGCAAAATTAAGAAGGGTTTCATTTTACTATACCTTTCCCTAAATTGCTTTGGCGATATGTTTAACTTTTTGTCCATAAATTCAACTATAGTAGCCAATTGTTCTTTAGTGAAAAAATCTTCTACGCTTCCGCTGTCTAAAACCATAAGGTTAAATGCTTCTATTGGGTTAGGCGTGCCCGCTATTTCCATAATGACTTTATCTGATGATAGTATTCTACTTTTTAATTTGTTCGAAAAATTATAATACTCTAGTTCAATCATATGCATTGTTCCAAAAAGATATGATTTTGGTTGCCCTTCTTTCTCAATTGACCAAAGTAACGAGTTACCATTTTTTACTTCAACATCAATTATCTCATTTTTGGTATTTATTGCAGAAACACAAGCAAAAAGTAAAGTTGAAATTAAACCTAAAGTAATAATAAATGATTTCATAAATTATAAGTGTTCTATTACAGTTAGATAGTGAAAATTATCGTCTTCTATAATTTTTTTACAATGAAGTCCAACCTTTTCAGCTTCTTGCTTTAAGGTGTCAAAATCAACATAAAGCCAATCAAACCATTCAGATTTATGTTCTCCATACTCCATTTGGAATTGCATTTCACCAAGGTATTTTGAGTTTAAATCAACCCAAACCCCTCCCTCATCATCTTCATAGAGATACCTAATGTCTGTCGAATCTGTAAAAATTTTCCCGTTTGGTTTTAATAAAGTTTTGAGGTGACTTAAAAAAAATGGTAATTCATTTAGTGTTCCGGACAAACCTAATCCATTCATTAATATTAATATACAGTCAAATTGTTGATCTTTTAAGCCTAAAATAGACGTTTTTTTACAAGGTATATTTTGAGAACGAATATATTTAATAGCCCCCTCAGAAACATCAATAGCAAACGTTGATTTTACTTTGTTTTTAAGATAATTAGAATGACAGGCTGTACCCGCACCAACTTCTAATACTTCACCATAACATAATTCTAATGCCTTTTGTTCAATCTTAGGCATTTGATTAAAATTTCTAAAAAGATATTCTACCGGTAAAATATCATCATCACATAAATCTGAGTGAACAACAATATTGTCTGCGTTTTTAAATTCTGCAAAATCAAGTATTGCTTGTCCAATAGGGTCTTTTAACTTTTCTTCCATTAAATGTCTAAATCGTCAATGTTTTCAAATCCTCCAAAACCTTCCTCATCACCAAACTCTGAAAAAATATCATCAAATTCGTCACCAAGTTCAAGAGATGTGTCAGTAAATGAAGTATCCATTTCTATTTTTTTACTATCTTCATCTGGAGAAATCCCTATGGATATTTCTATCTTTGGCGCATCAATTTTTTCCTCATTATTTATATCAACAAGCTCTATTAAAAATATCCACATTTTTAAAAAGTCATACACCAAAATAAATTTTTGATTCTCAGAAAGTACTAAATCTTTAATTTTTGTCTCAGACATAATAATGGGGGCATCAGGTCCTTCATTAATACCCATATCCATTAATGTAATTTCTTTTCCTTTATCCCAACTATCATTGCTTACATAGAAAGAAGCCATTTGATCGCCTCTGAAATAAAAAGCTTGAATAATGATGTCAAAAAACTCAAGAAAAGTTGAATCTTGATTAATTTTAATATCTCTAAAAATATCCTCTCCAGTAGTATTGTCTAAAAGAACTCTAAACTTGTATGTTCCCATTAATTTTTTTAAACAAAAGTAAAATATTATAGGGTTATTTTATACTTTTAGTAAACAATTTTGTTCACATCTTATTGTTGGGCGCTAAAAATCATAAATAAATAAGTTGAATCATTGATTAAAATTGTTTAACTTTACACAATGATGCGGTTGAAAGACAAAAAATTAACTAAATTATATTACGCTATAGGTGAGGTGGCAGAGATGTTTGATGTAAATGCTTCATTAATTAGATTTTGGGAAAAAGAGTTTTCTATTTTAAAACCTAAAAAGAATAAGAAGGGGAATAGATTGTTTACTGTAAAAGATATTAAAAATTTAGAACGCATATATGACTTAGTCAAGGTTAAAGGATTTACACTTGAAGGCGCTAAAAAAGAACTGATGAAAAAAAACAGGGTAAACCATAGGGTTGATAAAGAAATGTTTAGTGTAAATTTGCAAGTAATGGAGAGGCTGGAAAAGATTAAATTAAAACTGATAAAAATCAATTCAGAAATTTAATAATTGGAATGGTTATTGATTCATAAAAGGTATGAAAAAAATAAGTGTATTTATATTAATTGTTACGAGCTTATCACTGACGTCTTTTTTAATGTATGAGTTGAACGGTGTTAGTCTCGAAAAAAAAACAACATTTAAGGTAATTAGAGTAAATGGCAAAATATTGTTTGTAAAGACCAATAGTGAGATGAAACGTGGAGACTTGTTCGTTAATGGTACCCCTTTGAAATTTATCAATAATACTGCCAGAGCAGCGATTATTAATCCAGAAAAGGGACGTTATGTTTTACAAGCCTCTTCAAAAGGTAAAGTGAAGATATTGCCTGCAACTTCTAATGTTACATCAAGAGCAGGAGCATTAATTAATCAAATAGATTTGCAAAATCATTTTACAGGTAATTATTTGGTGTTTGATAACGAAATTATTACAATTGGTTCTGAGGCTTTCCCAATGGATAATGAACATTTTTTTTATTTGAAGTTTGAGTACAATGGAGAAGAAATTGCTAAAAAAATACCGTATAAGCAAAACAAAATCATTTTAAACAAAACAGAAATATTTAAAATAGATGGTCAACCAATTCCTGTTGAAAATAAAGAAATGACTTTGTATTATAGAAATAATTTAGATAAAAAGTCGTATAAAATTAGTGATTTTACTATGGTTTTTCCAGATTTGGAAGAGTTAAAAATAGAAGTAAAAATGATTATAGATAACTTGCCTAAAAATATGAGTAATGAACAGAAAATAGTAGAGATTAATTCTTATTTCAATGAATTTTATGGATATCCTCAAAAAGAGAGTTTGTATAAATGGCTAGAGAATGAATTTGATATAAAAGTAGAACAAGATATAAAATTTAAATAATATGAAAGCAATAAAAATTTTAATGATAGGAGGTGTTTTGGTAGTGGGACTTCTATCGTTAAATACCATCTCAAAAGAGAAAAAATATGATGTTACTGAAAAATACAAAGTAATCAAAGTAAATGGTAAAATTATTTTTCAAAAAACAAAAACCCAAATGCATACAGGAGATTATTTTGTAAAAGGCACTCCGGTAAGTTTTGCTACACAACAATCTAGAGCAGCTATTATTAACAAAACAAAAGGTAGATTTATATTAAAACCAACAACCAGTGGGAAAGTTAAAATTTTACCTGCAACAAATAATGTATCTTCAAGAGCAGGAGCTTTAATTAATTTAATTGATGTACAGAATCATTTTTCGGGCAACTATTTAGTGATTGGAAAAATGGAGTTGGAAATCAACGAAAAGGCTTTCCCTCAAGATGAAAATAATTTCTTTTATTTATCATACAACCATAATGGTGAGGTAATAAGAAAAAAATTACCACATAAAGGGAACAAGCTTATTTTAGATAAAGAAGAAATTTTTAAAATAGATGGAAAAGCTATACCTGTGGAGAAAAAAGAAATGGCGCTTTATTACAGACAAGACAAAACATCTAAGAAAATTAATACGTTTACACCTGTGTTCCCAAATATAGACGACCTAAAAACAGAAATTGAAATTATTTTGGGAGAATTTGATGACAAGGATACAGAAGGGAAGAAGGCGGAAATTACTGCTTACTTAAATGAATTTTATGGTAAACCGCAAAAAGATAATTTATCTAGTTGGTTAGCTAAAGAATTTAAAGTGAAGTAATTTTCTTATACCAAGTGAATTTCCAAATGATTTGATGTATTAAATCCTAAATATTTATTAATATTTGCCTTGCTTAAAGGTTCAAAACTGAGATGTAAATTTGCATCTCAGTTTTTTTGTTAAAAACAATAACAAATAATCTATCACTCAAATTAATTTTATTTTATCTTTGCCCAATGTAACGCGCATTATAAGCAAGTTCCATCTGACCTATAAAACAATTAACAGATGAAAGAAACCGTTTTAATTTTAGATTTTGGTTCGCAATACACACAGTTGATTGCTAGACGTTTAAGAGAATTGAATGTTTATTGCGAAATTCATCCATGGCATAAAGTACCTAAATTAACAGAAAACATTAAAGGTGTTATTTTTTCAGGGAGTCCACATTCGGTGAGAGATAAAGATGCACCAACGCCAAATGTAGAAATGTTTAAAGGTAAAGTACCTCTGCTAGGTGTTTGTTTTGGAGCTCAGTTTTTAGCTAATTACTATGGAGGTGAAGTTTTGCCATCCGAAATTAGAGAGTACGGTAGAGCAAATTTGACTTTTGTAGATAGTGCTAATGATTTAATGAAAGACGTTAAAAATGGTTCTCAAGTTTGGATGAGCCACGGAGATACCATTAAACAATTACCTAAAGGATTTACGAAAATATGTAGTACAGATGATGTAGAGTTTGCGGGATTTGTTGTAGAAGGGGAAAAAACATACGGTATTCAGTTTCATCCTGAGGTTTATCATACTACTTACGGTAGTCAATTGCTAAAAAATTTCATTGTGGATATTTGTAAATGTTCGCAAGATTGGACACCAGATACTTTTGTTGAATCTACAGTTAAAGAACTTCAACATAAATTAGGAAATGATAAAGTTATTTTAGGTCTATCAGGAGGAGTTGATTCTTCTGTTGCTGCATTTTTGTTACATAAAGCCATAGGTGAAAATTTATATTGTATTTTTGTGGATAATGGGTTGTTACGAAAAAATGAATTTGACTCTGTTTTAGAATCATATAAAGGTCTCGGGCTAAACGTAAAGGGGGTTAGAGCAAGTAATTTATTTTATGATGCCCTTAAAGGAGAAAAAGACCCTGAAAAAAAACGAAAAATAATTGGAGGTCAATTTATTGATGTTTTTGATGAAGAATCAAAACAGATAAAAGGGGCTAAATGGTTAGCACAAGGTACTATTTATCCTGATGTCATTGAATCGGTTTCTGCAACTGGTGGACCCTCAGCAACTATAAAGTCTCACCATAATGTTGGTGGTTTACCCGATTTTATGAAGCTAAAAGTTGTTGAACCATTGCGTTTACTATTTAAAGATGAAGTTAGACGTGTTGGTCGTTCGATGGGATTACCTGAAACCATTTTAGGACGCCACCCTTTCCCCGGTCCGGGATTAGGAATTAGAATTTTAGGAGATGTTACTGCTGAAAAGGTACGAATATTGCAAGAGGTGGATTATATATTTATTAAAGGATTGAAAGATTGGGATTTATACGATCAAGTTTGGCAAGCGGGAGCAATTTTGTTACCCGTACAATCTGTTGGCGTAATGGGTGATGAAAGAACTTATGAAAATGCAGTAGCATTAAGGGCTGTTGAATCTACAGACGGAATGACAGCTGATTGGTGTCATTTACCTTACGAATTTTTAGCCGACATCTCAAATAAAATTATTAATAATGTTAAAGGAATAAATAGGGTAACGTATGATATTAGCTCTAAACCACCTGCAACTATTGAATGGGAATAAAATTATACTATGAAAAAATTGTTATTTTTGATACTTGCCGTACTGTTTTCGATTTTATCGTTTGCACAACCAAATAAGGCTGATGTAGAAACAGTAAAAGGAAAAAAATATTATGTACACTTTGTACAGAAAGGGCAAACCTTGTACGCAATTCATCAACTATATGATGTGCCAGTGGGTGATATTGTAAAGGCCAATGATGGACTTACTGAAGGATTGCAAATAGGACAAAAAATTCTTGTACCTATACCTCTTAATAATTCCAATTACTATGGAGAGCATATAGTTAAAAAAGGAGAAACACTGTATGGTATTTCAAAGCAACATAAATGTTCGGTTGAAGATTTAAAATCCCTTAACCCTAAACTTAATGAAACAGCTATAAGTATAGGGCAAAAACTAAAAGTCCCCTTAACAACACCAACAATTGAAAATAATGTGTCAGAAGAAAAAATTATTACAGACCCTCTAACACAACAAACAACAACTACATCTTTTTACGCAAACGATTCAATTATAAAACATACTGTTTTGGCACACGAAACGCTTTATTCTATATCTAAAAGATATATGGTTTCTATGAAATCAATTAAAGAACTAAATGGCTTAAAAACAAGTGTAGTAAAAGAAGGTGATGTCCTAAAAATTAAAGTTAAAAAAGTCAACTATGAAATTGTAGAAAATCCATTAGATTCATTACAAAATCCAACCATAAACACTAACCAGTTTGTCATTAAAAAAGACAAATATAAGGTTGCGTTATTTCTACCGCTTATGCTGAGTAAAAATCAATCTTATATGAAGAAACCTTTAACACCAGGTCAAATTCCTACGCTGCATCCTACCACAAAAATAGCAGCCGATTTTTACCACGGATTTATTTTAGCGGCAGACTCTTTAACTCAAGCGGGTTTAAATGTAGAAATTTATGTGTACGACACTAAAAAGGACACAAACCAAATAGCTAAATGTTTTAGCAAAGCAGAGTTTAAAAATATGGACTTAATAGTGGGACCTTTGTTTCCTAAAACCATAGAATACGTTGCCAATTATTGTAAAATAAAAGGAATAAATATGGTTATTCCTTTTAAATCACCAACAAAAGTTTTGTATCAAAATCCACACGTATATAAAGCAACAACTTCAAATTTAACATTAATGGACGGTATAGTTGATTATATTGTAGAAAGTCACGCTCACCACCACATAAGTATTTACAAGCCATCATCTTCATCTGATTTGGCATTGTATGAAAAAGCCAGAGAAAGATATAACTCTAAAATTACAAGTTACACTGATGCAATGACCCCAAAAATTCAGGAGCTAACCTTAGGACAAAGAGGAGGAAGAGATTTAATGAGTAAGTTAAGAAAAGATACTGTTAATGTTATCATTGTGCCGTCAACCGATTTACAATACGTATCTAATGTATTTATAAGATTAAATAATTATTTGAACTTAAATCCTTATGCTAAAAATCTTAAAATAATTGTATTTGGTTTAGAAGATTGGAACAGCCAAAAATTTAAAGATTTAGACTTAAAACATAGAATGAGATTACACCAGCATTATGCCTCTTATAGATATGTTGATTATCAATCTGAAAAAACAAAAAAAATGATGTTGTCTTATAGGAAAAAATACGCCACAGACCCAGAGATATATGGCATTCAGGGATTTGATGTAGGTTTTTATTTTTTAAGTGCTTTATACTTAAAAGGTGTTACATTAAACCACATAGAAAACTATCAGCAAAAAACGATTCAAAATAACTTTTATTTTCCAAATAGTTCTGACGGAAACGGCAAAGAAAATCACACCGTTTACATTGTAGAATACAAAGATTACGAGCTTGTTTTGAAATCGGAAATTAGATAACATTTTAAACTTATTTAAAAAAAGGAAAGGCTTTTGTCTTTCCTTTTTTTAGTTTTGTAAAATGGAAAAATGGATAGGTGATAGAATAAGTACTTTTTCGGATAAAAATAATACATCAATTATTATATATCCCAAAAGAGAACGGTGGAAAGAGGCTCTTTTAATAGCTTGGGTGATAGGATTTACTTTTGTTGGGTTTTATATGATATATTTACTCTTTTTTGGTTTGGAGGCCATAGACAACTCTCAAATAAAAGGAGACCCACAAGAAATTTTAAGAAATCAAAAAATTTATTTAACTGTTTTTATTGGCTTTTGGGCTTATTTCGAATATAAAGTAGTTTATGGTTTACTTTGGTTACTATTTGGAAAAGAATTAATAAAAATAGATTTTGAAAAAGTATTAATTAAAAACGCTATTTTCTCTTATGGTAAGTCAAAAAAATATTTTAACGATAACATCAAAAAAATTGAATTGATAGAACATAAACCTTTTTCATTTGGCTTTAATTATGAAAATGCCTTTTGGAGTAAAGGAACCAACTCACTATTATTTGATTATTTAACTAAAACCGTAACTTTCGGTAGAAAATTAAACGAAAAAGATGCAAAACTATTAATGCGATTTATGGTGGACAGAGTGAAAAAACATTCTAAATCTAAAAAATAAACCTTAATATTGCTAACTTAGTGGCAAAGTTAAAACACAAAGCGTTATGACATCAAAAACAGACATACTTAAATCTAAAATTAAAGAAGCTCATATAGGAGGGGGAGAAAAAAGAATAGAATCTCAACACAAAAAAGGCAAACTTACAGCAAGAGAAAGAATATCATTACTACTTGATGAAGGTACCTTTGAAGAGATAGGCATGTTATCTACGCACCGTTCGTCAAACTTTGGGTTAGAAAAGCAAAAATATTTAGGAGACGGTGTGGTAACAGGGTACGGACAAATTCACGGGCGTGATGTTTACGTGTTTGCTCAAGATTTTACTGTTTTTGGTGGATCATTAGCCGAAATGCACGCTAAAAAAATATGCAGAGTAATGGATTTAGCTATACAAAATGGCGTACCGTTTATAGGTTTAAATGATTCAGGAGGAGCGAGAATTCAAGAAGGTGTTGTATCTTTAGGAGGGTATGCTGATATTTTTTACAGAAACGTGCAAGCCTCAGGTGTTATACCTCAAATATCAGCCATTATGGGCCCTTGTGCAGGGGGCGCCGTGTACTCACCTGCTTTAACTGACTTTATATATATGGTTCAAGACACATCTTTTATGTTTGTAACTGGACCAAATGTTGTAAAAACAGTAACACATGAAGAAGTAACGTCAGAAGAATTAGGAGGCGCATCAACCCATTCTGAAAAATCAGGTGTTACTCATTTTGCAGTTGAAAATGATTTGAAATGTATCAAAGACATTAAAAAATTAATGTCCTATATTCCTCAAAATTGTGAAGAAGAAGCACCAAGTATTCCATACAATTCAAATACAGATGAACTAAGACCAGATTTAGACACAATAATACCAGAAAATCCAAATCAACCGTATGACATAAAAGAAGTGATACAGCATTTGATTGATGAAGACTCTTTTTATGAAGTACATGAAAATTTTGCTCAAAATATAGTGGTTGGTTTTGCACGTATGGGAGGTAAATCTATTGGCATTGTGGCGAATCAACCCGCCTATTTAGCAGGAGTGCTTGATATTAACTCATCAAATAAAGGAGCAAGATTTGTACGTTTTTGTGATGCGTTTAACATTCCCCTTTTAGTGTTAGAAGATGTACCTGGTTTTTTGCCGGGAACTGACCAAGAATGGCACGGAATTATTACTAACGGCGCTAAACTCTTATACGCTTTTTGTGAGGCAACCGTGCCAAGAATTACAGTAATTACCAGAAAAGCTTATGGAGGTGCTTATGATGTTATGAACTCAAAACACATAGGTGCCGATATGAACTACGCGTGGGTATCTGCTGAAATTGCTGTAATGGGAGCAAAAGGAGCGGCAGAGATTATTTTTAGAAAGGAAATAGCAGAGGCAGAAAATCCTGAACAAAAATGGTTAGAAAAGGAAAAAGAATACGCCGAAAAATTTGCAAACCCATACAACGCTGCTAAACACGGCTATGTTGATGAGGTAATAGAACCATCTGTAACCCGTAAAAAATTAATTAGAGCTTTTAAAATTCTAAAAAATAAGGTGGCACACTTACCTAAAAAGAAACACGGAAACATACCGCTTTAGATAGAGAAATAATATTTTTAAATCCCATGAAAATTAATACAGCTGAGTTTGTTATTAGCAATACCGATATAAAAAAATGTCCCGACCCAATTCTGCCAGAATATGCCTTTATTGGCCGTTCAAATGTTGGTAAATCTTCATTGATAAATATGTTAACCAATCATAAAAAATTAGCTAAAATTTCAAGCAAACCCGGAAAAACACAGTTGATTAATCACTTTTTAATAAATAAAAACTGGTATTTGGTTGATTTACCCGGATATGGTTATGCTAAAGTGCCCAAATCTCAGCGAAATAAATTTCAAAAAATGATTAACGATTACATTTTATTTCGCAAAAATTTAATGAATGTATTCGTGTTAATTGACAGCCGAATTTCTGCCCAAAAAATAGATTTGGAGTTTATGGAGTGGCTAGGACTTAGTGGCATACCTTTCTCTATTGTTTTTACTAAAGCAGATAAATTAACAACATCTAAAAGAGGGACATTTGCCAAAG
>DQTE01000269.1 GCA_015662905.1 Crocinitomix sp.
GTGCTTTCCATTATAATTTGGTCTTTGTAAGTTTACCAAATGTAAACCAAAAAATGTGCTTCTAAAGTCGCAATCTTTTGCTAACATTTGGTAGCAAACTTACAAAAACCAAAGTTGCCATTCCAATCACTTAACACAAAAACAGTTTGCACAATTGGCAATAAAACCAGTAATAATGCCATCTAAAATTTACACAATACCCAAAACAAATGAACAAACCTTCTATCGTAAGTATTTTGGCAACACGGTGTTGCGTTTTGTAGAAACAAATTATTTTCCCTCATCACTTAGCCTTTGTTTTTCATAAATTTCAAAGTAAAGTTGTTTGCGTTTCATTAACTCATTGTGGGTGCCTTCTTCTGCAATTATGCCTTTGTCTAACACAATGATTTTATCTGCATATTTAATGCTTGAAATCCTATGGCTAATAATAAATAAAGTTTTGTCTTTATCATTAATGGCAGTAGATTTAATAGCGTTTAAAATTAATTCTTCCGTCTCATTATCAACTGCAGACAAGCAATCATCTAAAATAAGCAATTGAGGCTGTTTAATTAAGGCACGAGCAATGGAAATTCTTTGCTTTTGACCACCTGATAAGTTAATACCTCTTTCACCTAAAATGGTGTCGTACCCATTAGGAAAATTTATAATTGTTTCGTGAATTCCCGCCGATTTTGCCGCTTGAATAATAACTTCATCAGCTACCTTTTCATCTTTTAATCCAAAAATAATGTTGTTTTTTATGGTGTCAGAAAATAAAAAATGTTCTTGAGGTACATACCCAATAATTTTTCGCCATTCGTCTAAATTTATAGTTTTTAAATTCTTACCGTTTATAAGTACACTTCCATTTGTAGGGTCTAAAAGTCTTAAAAGTAAATAAGCCAATGATGATTTACCAGAACCTGTTTTTCCAATAACACCAATGGTTTTACCTTTATTAACCGAAAAACTAACATTACTTAATGCCGTAGTGCCTGAATTGGTGTAGGTTAGAGCAACATTTTTAAATTCTATTTTATTTTTAAACTCAAACGGTAGGTTAGAAGGGGTATTAATTTCTGATTGTTGTTTTAAAAATTCATTTATGCGTGCTTGTGAGGCTGCCGCTCTTTGAATTACAGAGGTTACCCAACCCACAGAAGCAAATGGCCACGTTAGCATATTTACATAAAACACAAATTTCACAATTTCGCCCGTGGTAATTTCGCCAGCTAAATTTAATTTTATACCTAAGTAAATGGTAATAACAGTACTTAAACCAATTAATAAAATAATAGTAGGCATAAAAAAAGCATTAGTTTTAGCTAAAGAAATAGATTGACTTTTATAGTCATTGGTTGCTTTGTTAAATTTTATTTTAGCCTCTTCCTCTTTAATATAAGATTTTATAATTCTAATACCCGAAAAATTCTCTTGCACAATGGTGCTTAATTCAGACTGTTTTTTTTGAAGCATTGTACTTTTTTTATTGATGACACTACTTACAAAATAAATTAGTATAGACATTATAGGTAAAGGTAACAATACATAAATAGTTAAAGTTACATTAGTTTCAAGCATTTTATAGAGTAAAATTGTAAATAATATGACCAAATTAATGGTGTACATAATACCTGGTCCTAAATACATTCTAACTTTAGAAACATCCTCACTAATTCTATTCATTAAGTCGCCAGTGGCATTTTCTTTATAAAAATTAAATGATAGTTTTTGATATTGCTGATAAATTTCATTTTTTAAATCAAATTCAATAAATCTTGACATTTTAATGATAGTTTGTCTTGTTAAAAACAGAAAAAAGCCTTTCGCTAAAGATAAAAGAATATAAATTCCAGCACCTTTTAAGGCTAAATTTAAGATGTCAGATTTAGTTAAGTGATTAACATTGTTTTGAGTGTATGCAATAATGTCATCAATAGCAGTTTTAACAATATCAGGCATCATTACAAAGAATATATTTGATATAATGATAGTTAGAATACCTAAAATCAAATACCATTTATATTTTAACAAATATTTATTTAAATAGAATAAAGATGACATTTAAATTGTTTACTTTTGCAAATGCTAAAGTGCAAAGGTATTATTAAGATTTGAATGAGAGTATAAACTTTCTATTATGTTTGAAGTAAAAGATATAAAAGATACAGATTTAGCAGACAATCCAGTTATTGCTAAAATGTCGCAATTTAACCACGAACAATTGTTGTTTTGCAACGATAATGCAACAGGTTTAAAAGCAATTATTGCTGTACACAATACAACATTAGGTCCTGCACTTGGCGGAACAAGAATGTGGAAATATGATAATGAGATAGAAGCCTTAAATGATGTATTAAGATTATCAAGAGGAATGACTTATAAAAATTCCATCTCAGGGCTAAATTTAGGAGGGGGAAAAGCGGTTATTATTGGAGATGCGCGTAAAGATAAAAGTGAAGCATTGTTTAGACGTTTTGGAAAGTTTGTGGAAAGTTTAGCAGGAAAATACATTACAGCGGAAGATGTTGGTATTTCACCACAAGATATGGTTTGGGTAAATATGGAAACCAACCACGTCGTTGGATTACCTGGTAAATCTGGAGATCCATCACCCGTAACAGCCTATGGCGTGTATATGGGAATGAAAGCCGCAGCCAAAGTTCAATTTGGTTCTGATTCATTAAGCGGTAAAAAAGTAGCAGTTCAAGGTGTGGGACACGTAGGGCAATACTTAGTTGAATATTTAACCAAAGAAGGCGCAGAGATTTACATTACCGATATTCACGAAAATACTTTAAAAAATGTAGCCAATAAATTTGGAGCTAAAGTGGTTGGTTTAGATGAAATTTACGATATAGATTCAGACATCTATGCACCTTGTGCCTTGGGGGCAACCATTAATGATGAGACTTTAGATAGACTAAAATGTTCTATTGTTGCCGGTGCAGCCAATAATCAATTAGCCAATGAAAATATACAGGGTATTGAGGTGATGAAAAAAGGAATGATTTACGTTCCTGATTTTATGTTAAATGCTGGAGGTGTTATTAATTGTTATGCTGAAGTTAAAGGTTTATCTTCTGAATGGGCTATGGCAAAAGCAGAGGATATTTACAACACTACCTTAGACATTTTAAACCGCTCTAAATCAGAAAATGTTCCAACATACCAAATTGCAAATCAAATGGCTGAGGAAAGAATAGAATCAATAGGAAAAGTAAAACTACCATTGTAAAAATATGTTAAACAGAAGACACTTACGCACAAAAGTTTTACAAATACTTTACGCTTTTTTTCAGAGTGAGGATGCTGAATTACATCAATTCGAAAAACAGCTATTTAAGTCCGTTGATAAAATGTATGATTTATACCTTTATTTTTTGTTGATTTTTGGAGAATTACATACATTTTCTGAGAATAGAATAGAGGAAAGAAAAGCTCGGAAATTCCCTACTGAGGATGATTTGAACCCTAATACTAAGTTTGTTGATAATAAAATTATTAACCTGTTTCTTATCAATCAATCATTAAAAAATGAATCTGAAATCAGAAAAATAAATTGGACCACGGCAGAAAAAAATGATTTGATAAAAAAACTGTTTTTAACTATTGTTGATAGCGAAATCTATCAAACCTATATGGATGATGAGGATAACTCTTTTGAAAGAGATAAACAATTCGTTATAGATATTTTTAAAACTGAAATAGCAAATTTTAGTTTACTGCACGACTTTTTTGAAAATGACAATATATATTGGATTGATGATATTGATTTGGTATGTTCTATGGTTTTAAAAACTATTAGAAATTTTAATGAAGATGACGATCATCTTACATCTATTTTGCCACTTTATAAGGATGAAGCAGACGAAAAAGATTTTATCAAAACACTATTACGTAAAACCATTGCAAACGATAATGAAAACTCAGCTTTAATTGACAAATTAACAAACAATTGGGACTTTGATAGAATTGCTAAAATGGATGTTATTCTTTTAAAAATGGCACTCACCGAATTGGTTGAATTTCCTTCAATACCTACCAAAGTTACGCTAAATGAATACATAGAAATTTCAAAGTTTTACAGTTCGCCTCAATCCAAAGTGTTTATTAATGGCGTACTTGACAAAGCAATAGTAACTTTAACCAATGAAGGTAAGATAAAAAAAGTTGGAAGAGGATTATTAAAATAAATTAGTATGATGAAAAAAATAATTTTAGGAGGATTGTTACTTATAGCATTTACAGCTTGTACTAACAATCAAGGGCAAAAAGTTGAAGAAAGAAAATTAAACTTTGCTGAATTTATTGATCAGCCAACAGTCATTACTTTTGAAGAAATGTCTTATGACTTTGGAACAGTTAAAGAAGGAGAGTTGGTACATAAAACATTTAAGTTTACCAACACAGGCGATAAAGATTTGATTTTAATCAATGTAAAAGGTTCTTGTGGTTGTACTGTACCTGATGAATGGCCAAAACAGCCAATTGCACCAGGTAAAACAGAAGAAATAAAAGTAACCTTTAATTCTGAAGGTAGAGTAGGTAACGTACAAAAATCAGTTAGAATTGAAGCAAATACAGAACCAACTGTAACCACTCTAACCATAACAGGAAAAGTAGTAGAAAAATAATTAAATAAACAAATAAATATAAAAACAAAACAAATGAAAACATTAATATTATTACAAGCAGATGGTGCTCAAGGAGGTGGATTGATGAGTTTTTTACCTTTAATTCTAATTTTTGTAGTTTTTTACTTTTTTATGATTAGACCTCAAATGAAAAGAAGCAAAGAATTGAAAGCTTTTAGAGAGAGTTTAGCCAAAGGAGATAAAATAATGACAACAGGAGGAATTATAGGTAAAGTTTTAGAAATTAATGACGATACAGTTTTAATTGCTTCTGATAACTCTAAGTTAAGAATTGATAAATCTGCAATTATTATAAATGCTCAAGATTCTTTAGCAAATCAAAAAAAATAAATTTTACACCCTACTCAAACGCATTGGCGTTTGAGTAGGATAAACAAAATAGTTTTTGAATAATGTTCAACATTAAGTTAGAACCTTAACGTAAAATAAGCTCAATCTCATCAGCAAAAATAAAAGAAGGATTACCAGCTCCAGGATGCCAATTTGGGCAGTTCCCTATGTTTTTTGCAACAATTTTAATACGTTTTGTTTTAACAGCTTTATTTGAGGTGATATATTGTGTAAGCCCGCCATATTCTTTTTGAGATACAGTATTTTTAACTTCATCATATTTTACCCACGCTTTACTGTCAAAGTAATAAAATTCTACAACTGAAGGATACCAAATCCAAGAGTTTGCATCTTGTAGAACGTGTACTTTTACAGATTGAATGTGTTTTTTCTTCTTTAAATTAATTTCTACATCCATATCTTGTGCATAAAACCCTTGCCAATAGCCATTTCTAAAATCATTTGAGCCATACTGTTTATCAATAAGGGCTTTGTTACTTTCTCCTTTGTATTGAGAATGCGGTTTTGAGTTTAGTGTAATGTCCCATTTATCATTAACTTTAGTATGAATAGAGGTAACCTCATAACTTTTGTTATTGTTATATTCTACCCAAGTTTTTAATGTGTCAGAAGTTTTTAATTTAATGTGTTTTTTATAAGTTTTTACTTTTTGTTGGTTTGATGTTTTATATTTAATAACTCCAAAAGAATTAGGATTTAATGCTGATATTTTTAGCTTTTTAGCAAAGGTTTGAGGCGAATTACTCAAATAAGGCACAATGACATAGGTAGTATCTAACAATTTTAAAGGTGATTTACCATAATTACTTACAGCTTGATGCGTCATTTCAAATTCTAAAACACCTCCCTGCATTATTTCTTTGTGATAAATAAAATTTCTATTTAATGATTTTCCATTTAGTTTAACAGATTTTACATATATATTTTTGTCTGACAAATGGTGAGCAATGATGCTAAATTGATTTCCGTTTTCCAAGTTAATATGTGTATGGTTAAATATGGGGGTTCCTAATTCATAAATAGGGCTACCCGGTGTGACGGCATAAAATCCCATAGCACTGAGTACATACCAAGCAGACATTTGTCCACAGTCTTCATTGCCACTCAATCCGTCAGGTGAATTGTGATAAAGTTCGGTTAATATCTTGTAAACATAAGTTTGAGTTTTTGAACTGTTATTGGTATAGTTGTAGAGATAAGTTAAGTGATGGCTTGGTTCGTTTCCGTGTGCATATTGACCAATAAGTCCTGTAATATCAACTTGGTGTCTTCCTTTAGTTTGAGATGAAGCTGTAAATAATTTATCTAACCATAACTCTAAGGAATCTTTTCCGCCTAAAAGTTTGATTAAACCTGAAATATCTTGAGGAACAAATAATGAATATTGCCAACTGTTGGCTTCTGTATAATCAAATGTGACCTCACTTGGGTGAAAATCTTTTTTAAATTCACCGTTAAACTTTGGTTGCATAAATTTGTTAGAAGGGTTGTATATGTTTTTGTACGATTGTGCCCTTTTGTAGAATACGTCAGCAATAGAATCTTTACCCAAATCGTCTGCAAAAACAGCAATGCACCAATCATCATAAGCATATTCTAAAGTTTTAGAAATAGATTCGGATTCATTTTCAGATGAAATATAGCCTTGCTTTATATAATGGTACAGACCTAAATGTTTTAAAGTGGCAGAATAAATCATAGCTTCCAATGCTAAGTCTGTATCAAAATTTTTAATACCTTTAAAATAGGCATCAGTAATAACAGATACCGAGTGATAACCAATCATACACATAGTGTAATTGGCATTGAGTTCCCAAACAGGTAGTTTGCCACCGTATTTATAGTGATTTAAAAAAGTATTGATAAAATAAAGTGTTTTTTCTCTTTGAGTTATAGTATATAAGGGGTGAGTTGCTCTAAAAGTATCCCATAATGAGAAAATGGTAAATTGTGGTGTATTTGATTTGTGTATCTTTAAATCTGTTCCTCTAAAACGTTGGTCAACATCAGAAAATATATTGGGTACAATGTAAGTGTGATATAGTGCCGTGTAAAAAATAATGGCTTTGTTTTTGTCAGCGGTTTCAATCTGAATTTTACTTAATTCATCATTCCACATTTGTTTTACTTTTTTAAGTGTTGAATTAAAATTCCAATGTGGAATTTCAGCTTTTAAATTATTTTGAGCGCCATTGATATCAACGGCAGATAAACCAGTTTTAATAAGTAATTCATTGTTACGGTCTGAAAACTCTAAAATTAATTTGGTGGCTTTATTTTTACCATTTGGGTTAGCACTTTTTTTAAAATACCTTTTAATTGGTGCCTCTGATAGTTTAATCACAAAATACACGTGCTGTTCTTTTGCCCAAGCAGAAGATATTCTTTTGCCAACAATGGTGCTATCATTTAAAAAGTACAAATCAGAATCTATAACAAAATCTCTATACTCTAAATCAATAATGATTTTTTTGTGTTCATTTTTTGGGAACACGTAATGATGAAATCCAGAATGTTTATCTGCTGTCAATTCAACATTAATATGATATCTATCTAATAAAACACTATAATATCCTGCACTTGCTTTTTCATTTTGATGAGAAAATTCAGAAGCATATCCTTTGTTAGAGGCATCATTGTGCCATTTATTTTCTCTAATAAAAGGCATAATTAATATGTCAGCTAAATCAGATACGCCCGTTCCACTTAAATGTGTGTGTGAAAATCCAAAAATAATTGAATCGGAATAGTGATAACCACCGCAACCGTCCCAACCGTCTTTTCGTGTGTCCGGTGACAGTTGTACAAAACCAAAAGGGGCAGTGGCACCAGGGTATGTATGACCGTGCCCCCCCGTACCTATGAACGGATTTACCAATTCACTATAATTTTCATCTTGACTTACAGATGTTATTGCAAAACAAAGTAAAATAATAGTAAATATGGTTTTCATTCTTATAATTTAGATAGATAAGTTGCACCTAAAATGGCAGGATTTACATCAATAAGTTCAGAGATTTGTAAATTGATACTATCTCTTAAAGCTGGGGTTAAATAAGGTTTTAATTGTTTTAAAGTTCGTTTTTTTATGAAATTACCTTCTTTGGCAATACCACCAAACAGAAAGAAGTGATTTATGTCTAATGAATTAGCTATTAAGGATATGGCATATCCTAATTCCTTTGTGATTTCAGCTACTATATCAACAGCAACAGGATCCTCTTTTCTGGCAAATTTAAAAATATCTTTTACACTTAATTCACTAGGAATTATTTTTGTTAATTGGGTTACTCCACTACTAAATTCTATTTTTTGACGAGCAGTTTTTAAAATACCTTCTTTTCCTATGTAGGTTTCTAAACAGCCATAATTTCCACATTTACATTCTCTACCGTTTATTCTATCAATACAAATATGACCAAATTCTCCCCCCGTACCGTTTGCACCATGATATAGTTCTCCGTTTATAATCAAACCAATACCAACACCAGTACCTAACGTAATCATAGCAAACGTTTCAATATTTTTGGCACCGCCATATATCCACTCTCCAATTACTGCCGCACTTGCATCATTAACAACTTTAGTAGATACGTCAAATTGTGATTCAAAAATATCCTTTAATGGAATGATTTTATCTTCCCACTTCAAATTTGGTGCATTTTCAATACTTTGAGTGTTAAAATTTACTGAAGGTGCACCTATACCAATGGCTTTAATTTTAAATTTAGTGTGTTCTTTTATATCATCATAAATAGCTTTGGCACAAGCTTGGGCATTTTTAAAACTGTTTGTTTTTAGAGAGTTTGAGTAAACAATCTCA
>DQTE01000039.1 GCA_015662905.1 Crocinitomix sp.
TCATTATCAATAATCATTTGAATGGCTTTTGCGCCAAATTCTGTTGCCATCATTCTATCTTTGTAGGTTGGTGAGCCTCCTCTTTGAATATGTCCCAAAATAGCTACTCTTACTTTAGATTCCATACCTTTTTTGGCTAAATAGTGATACAATTCTTTGGCACCTCCAATTTGGTCTCCTTCGGAAACAATGATAATTGAGGATTTGTTAAACTCATACGCTTTTTTAATTTTGTTTTCAAAAATGTTTAGGTCTTCATTTCTTTCAGGAATAAAAACATCTTCAGCTCCTGTGGCAATGGCAGAGTTTAAAGCCAAAACACCTGAGCGATTCCCCATTACTTCAACTAAAAAAATTCTATGGTGAGATGAGGCTGTGTCTCTAATTTTATCAATAGCTTCAATGATATTATTTAAAGCTGTATCAAACCCTATAGAATAATTTGACCCATATATATCGTTATCAATTGTTCCAGGGATACCAATAAAATTTACACCAAATTCATCTGAGAAAACTTTAACGCCTTTATAAGACCCGTCTCCCCCTATTACCACTATGGTGTCAATGCCTCTTTTTTTTATATTTTGGTAAGCAATGTCTCTGTATTTTTTTTCTCTAAATCTTGGACTACGTTCTGTCCCCAATATAGTACCTCCTTTTGAAATAATGTTAGAAACTGAGGTGTATGGCATTAATTCAAATTTATTATCTATTAAACCATTAAAGCCATCTGATACGCCAAATACTTTAAATTTGTGATAAATACCTGCCCTAACTACTGCTCTAATACAAGCATTCATACCTGGGGCGTCTCCACCTGATGTAAATACAGCAATATTTCTTACATTTGTCGTCATAACTTTTTTCTTATGAATGTAAAATTAGTAATTCTATTTGTTTTTATGAGTGTTTTGACTGTAAAAGCTCAAGACTCAAAACTATTTTTTGGGCTTAATGTTGGCGCAAAATTTGGGAATAAGAATTATGCTTTACGTTATACGGGTGCTTATCAAAATGAATTACCTCTTCAGTTTGATAATCCAAACATTTATCAGCAGGTTTTTCAATCATTGGGTGATAAAAATTTTACTTTTTCGCAATTTAACGAAAGATATAGATATACGCCTGCAATGAATTTAGGTTTACTAATAGGTTACAATACTAGCCCAAATTTGCAAGCAAGTATTGCCATTAATTTTAGCCGTTTAAAAATGTTATCTACCTATACTTTAGAAGTTATTGACCCCAGCAATTTTACCACTCAAGGACAATACGTTACAGGAAATATTTTAGGTGAGGAAAGCAGATTTAATGGTAAATTTAATTTAGATTATATTTTTGATGGTGATAAAGTAAGGTTTATAATAGGTGCCAGTGGATTATTTTTAGCCTGGCGAATTGAAAAACAATTTGCTGAATTAAATAACGAATCTATTATTTTACCTTTATTTTCATTACACAACCCTAATAATAATATTACCACTAAAACCTCTGGTATGGGTTGGGGGTATGGCGTAAACACAGGTATTGAATTTAACTTAAATGATAAATTTAAGGGACAATTAATGTATCAGCCTTATTTGTCTAGGGTAGAGTATTTTGTTACAAAAAATCAAAAAGAATTATTGGGTACTTCATACCAAAAACCACAACACAGATTAGAACACGACCTTACTTTACGTTTAATATGGAAGTAATTTTTTAATTTAAGATTGCTAAAAATTAACCATTAATGAAAAAATTTGAAATACCTGAATATTACCGCTCTCCTATTATTAGCAGGGTTAAGGAAATTAGAAAAGCTAAAGATTTAAGAAAGAAGGATTTTTCGCCTACTCTTTTAGATTTTGGAAGTGTAAAGTTTTACATTGCGCGTCATTTTGGGTTTTGTTATGGTGTTGAAAATGCCATTGAAATCAGTTATAGAGCTATTGCCGAAAACCCTAACAAAAAAATTTATTTGTTAAGTCAAATGATTCATAACCCTGGGGTTAATGAAGATTTACTTAAACACGGTATTACATTTATACAAGATACTAGTGGCAAGCAAATTATTCCTTGGTCTGAAATTACGAAAAATGATATTATTATTATTCCAGCTTTTGGAACAACGGTTGAAATTGAAAACAAAATTAAATCAATAGGAATTGAAGTAAAACGCTATAATACTACATGCCCTTTTGTTGAAAAGGTTTGGAACCGTTCACAAAAACTAGGTCAAGAAAATTATACGGTTATTATTCACGGTAAAAAAAACCATGAGGAAACACGCGCTACTTTTTCTCATTCAAATGTATCTGCCAAATCTATTATTGTAAAAGATATTGAAGAAACAAAAATTTTGGCAAAATTTATAAGTGGAGAATTACCTATTGATAAGTTCAAGAGTACATTTAAAAATTTTTATTCAAAGGATTTTAATCCTGAAATTGACTTGCAAAAAATTGGCGTGGTTAATCAAACAACTATGCTGGCGTCTGAAACGCAAGAGATAACCGATTATTTGTATAAGGTAATGCTTGAAAAATATGGAAAGGAAAACATTAAAAATTATTTTGCAAACACACGAGACACCTTGTGCTATGCCACTAATGATAATCAAACCTCAACCCAACATTTGCTGGAGGTTAACGCAGACATAGCTATTGTGGTAGGTGGTTACAATAGTTCTAACACCTCTCATTTGGTTGAATTATTATCTCAAAAGTTTAACACCTATTTTATTAAAGACGAAAATGAAATAAAAAACGATTTTTCAATTCGTCATTTTGATTTAAAAACAAAACAAATTACCCTACAACCATCTTTTTTAAGTAACTTACCAAAAAATATTATTTTATCAAGTGGTGCTTCTTGCCCAGATGCAACTGTTGATAGGGTTTTACAAAAGATAATGTCATTTTATCCTCAAACTAAACCTGTTGATGAAGTGTTAAAAAATTTAAGCAATGCAAACTAAATTTATCCTTTTAAATCTAATTTTATTTGTAGTAACCTCTTGTTCATCAGTAAAATATTTGGACAAGACCAGTCATGAAGATAAAAAAACGTTAAAACGCTTTTTAAAAGAATTACCTGATGTTGCTCTAAATAAACATTATACTGTTTTAATGGAGTATATGGACGCTGATTACCTTAAAGAACAACACGACATTAACCTTAATGGAGATGACCTACAATTTGTAAACGAAATTTTTTGTGGGGAGGATATAAATGATAATTCATACCATTGTATTAACCAAAATGAAATTACCTCTTTTGACATTAAATTGGTTGAGCAGATTGAAGACACAAAATATAAAATTCTAATTTATGTAGGAGACGCCGTTAACACAGTGGCGTGTAAATTACTTATATCCAAAAAAATAATTGATGGCACACCTGTATTTGGATTGGTTAGCTCTTACGGATAGCGGACTTAGAATTTGCTTAAAATAACCTTAAATCCGAAAATATCTTCTACTGCAAAGCCAAACTGCACACCATTATTGTGAATGCTTTGCATTTCGCTAGGAACAAACTTGTGGATTTAAGGTATAATGGAAAGCACGTTTAAACACCCAAATAAATCAAAAAGTAACAGAATTATAGTTTTTATTTATCACCTATGAGTTCTGTTTTTTTATATCCAAATAATTCAAAGAATTTAATGGCTTTCATTACCTCTTCAGGTACATCATTAACCCAAGAATCATCACCAGATTTAATTTTAGCTAACACATCATCAGATATGATATTTAATAAGTTTTTATTGTAGTTTTCAATGGCTTGAATTTTTCCACTTTTGTTCATGAAATCTAACAAGCCTGTTAAATGATTTGGCAACTCAAAACTTTCGATATTATAAATATCTCCATTAGATTTTAAAGCTGGATAAACATACATTTTAATGTTACGTCCGAAACCTCTTCCAAATGCTTCTAATAAACCTCCTTTTAAAGTGTCGTAATATTTTTCATCAAAAATTGTTTTTAAGTTGTAAATACCTAAAACAATTCCAATTTTGTAACCTCTGGTAATGTCAGACAGGTATTCAATCATTTTGTAGTGTTTCAAGTAATTAGAAATCATTACTGTATAGCCCATAGAACACAGCAACTCGGCTCTATCAATAAAATCTGTAACTGAAATTTTTCCGTCGGCAGTTAAATCTTTAAGCGTTAATTCAAAGAGTACTTGTATTTTATCTTCTGTAACATCTGGCTCTTGTTTATATAACTCTAATCCATTAGATATCATATCAAAATGCACCTTAGTTGCGGGTCTAAAACGCCCCCTCATTAATAAGATGTTTTTTTTGTATAAGGCTGTAGATGGCTGTAGAACTTGACCTGCTATGTTAAACATTGTGGCGTCTGTCAGTCCATTTTTTACTAACTTTAGTGCTATAATTCTATTATCTACATTTTCAAAGTCGGGTCCAGAGATATTCAACATATCAATTTCCATTCTATCTCTTGGTAAACGATATGCCAAGGCTTCTAAAAAATCGTCAATACTCTTGTTATGATTGTATGCTGCATGAATAAGATTAACGCCTAATATACCTAAAGCTTCACGCTGAGCATGATGACTAGTGTCGTGCATTTTTACATGTAAAATTAGCTCATTTGGTTCTGCATTATTTTGTAACTGAAATTTTAACCCAACCCAACCGTGTCCTTGGTTTGTTTTATGATAATTTAATGACTCAACAGTATCGGCAAATGCAAAAAACCGTGCTGTCTTATTTTTTTCTGGTAAGGTTTCAAGTAATGTTTGATATTCCTTATCAAGCATTTGTTTTAATCTGTCCTCACACACATATCTACTACATTCACCGTAGATTGAGTCAGATACCTTCATATCGTAAGCTGATAGAGTATAGGCAATTGTTCCTGATGAACCACCTGCATTAAAAAAATTAGCCGCCACCTCTTGCCCTGCTCCTATCTCCGCAAATGACCCATAGATATCTGGGGTTAGATTTATTAATAATGCTTTTTCTTCTGTGGTTAGTCTTTTTTTTAAGTTCATTTCAAATTATTTTAGCCCCTAATTAGGTATAAACACAAACAAATTTAAGGTTTATTTAATGATTTAATACTTTTTTATATAAAAATTAGGTAAAACTTGTAAACGCATAGTTTAACCCTTTGATTTTAATAGTTTAATGATAGATTTAATTTTAATAACTCCTAATAAAAATGGTAAGATAGTGGCTACAATTATTGAGATTAAAAATTGAATATTTACTAAAAGAGTTGTTTTAAGAATTGCGTAATTAATTGATGCGATTATTACCGCTAAGAGTAGTATTTTTAGATATAACCATTTATTCTGAGTTTTTAATTTAAAGATTTTTAAAACTAATTTAACTTGTATAACGGCAGTAATTAGTTGCGTAATTAATGTGGCTATAGCTGCGCCTTCTGCTTTTAATGTTGGAATTAAAAGAATATTAAGCGTAACGTTTAAAATTAAACCTCCTAATGCCATATAATTTAATTGTTTTAAACTACCGTTAGCGGTTAATAATGTTCCAAAAATATATGTAAATGATATTGGAATAAATGACAAAATTAAATACCCAAAACTTTGAGAGGCTTGTTGTAAATGGTCGGAATAACGTAAGTTGATTAAAAAGTCTTTAAAAAAAAATGAAGTAATACCTATAACTAAACTAATAGGTATTAAGGTACTGATTCCTAATTCGAGTAATGGTGTGATGGTGGCTTTTTGTTTGATTAACCTTGCAAACATTGGCAGCAATAAACCAGCAAATAATAGTGCAAACATATTAACTGCATCTAAAAACCTAAATCCTTGTGCATAAATTCCTGCTTGCGTGTTTCCATCTGGCAAAATTCTTTCTATCATTACAGAGTCTATACGGTTATAAAACATCATTAATAAAATTAACAAGGCGTAAGGAAAGCTTTGTTTTATAATGGCTATTGAAAACACCTTACTAAATTTAATTTTAACTGTTTTTATTTTAAATTTTAATAAAGCAATTGAAATAAATGCGGATAAAAAATAAGTTGTGGTTTGTGCATAAATAAACCATTCTATTTTAAATTGTTGTTTTATTGTAGGGTACCAGAGTAAAAAACTACAAAGTACAATTAAAAGAATTCTGTCTAGCACTGAGATGAATGCGTCTATTTTAAAAAGATGAAGCCCTGCAAAATTTGACCTTGCGTATTGAATGGTTGCTACTAAAAATTGATTGAATGCTAAAATACTTAATAGATAAATTTCTTCTGTAGAATAATTTATAAACAAACCTACGCCTATGGTTAAAATGGTGTAAATAAAAAATAGACTTATTCTAATACCTAATAACTTACCAAAATGTTTTTGAATAAGTTGAGGGTTTTGCGCTATGTTTCTGTTGTTAAAGTTGGTTATACCAAAATCTAATAAAATATTAAGTAGGAAAGAGAAATTTAATAATGCAAAATAGTTACCATAAATTGCGGACCCTACCCTATTTTGAACCTCAGCATCAATACCTAAAATGTAAAATGGTTTAACCAGTAAATTTAAAATTACGATTAAAATTAAATTAGATAAAAATGTTTTTTGCATTACAACTTTTTACGTCACTTTAAAAATAAAGTTTTGCTTTTGGTGTATTAACGGATTGTAAGGGGTTAAATTGTTTTTATCACTTATAAAAGCACTATATCCTAAACTCTCAAGCAAAGAAAAACATTGTTTACGATTTTCATTTTCCCATAACTCTAAGTAAATAATGGGATGGTTATTTTTTAACATTTCAATTCCTCCTTTTAAGGCAAAATATTCAAAGTTTTCAATGTCCATTTTAATGGCTGAAATGTTTTTATTTTTAAATAAAAGGTCTAATGTTATACAAGCCACTTTTATTTTTTCTCCTTCGTTCCACTCGTTAATTGTGTGGTGAACAACGTGTGCCAAACCTTGCATTTTTACTTTTCCGTTTAAGGGTAAAACCATTTCAAGTTCTCCTTCTTTATCACTTAATGCGTTTGGTAGTACCTTTACATTTTTAAGGTGATAATGGCTAATTATTTTGTTTAAAACGTTAAGATTATCAGGCATTGGTTCAATGGCATAAATAGTTTTAGTGCTATTTTTTTTTGCCAAATGATAGGTCATAATACCTATATTAGCTCCAACATCTAAAATGTCACCTTTTCCTTTAATTTGATTTAAAAACAAAAAGAAATCTTTTTCTTTTTTGTCTTTTTTAAGTGTTTTAATTTTATATTTTGAAAACAGTAAAAGATATTTTTCATAACCCAAAAGCTTTTGTAAAATATACTTAATTGTGTTTTTCATCAAAGGTTTTTATGATAAGGAATCTAAAATGGATTGGAATAAAGCTTTACCGTCTAAATTACCTAAATTAGGGTCTGATGCTCTTTCTGGGTGAGGCATCATTCCAAATACGTTTTTATTTTTGTTTGTGGTACCTGCAATGTTTTTAACAGCACCGTTTGGGTTTGCTTCCTCTGTTACATTCCCTTCTTCATCACAATATTTGAATAAAATTTGGTCGTTATCTTCAAGTGTTTTAATGGTATCGTCAGGGGCATAAAAACGTCCTTCTCCGTGTGCAATAGGTATGGTATAGGTTTTATCAAAGTTTAATTTTGAGGATATAGCTGCGGTTTTAGAAATAGGTTTTAATTGCACATTTTTACAAATAAATTTTTGAGAGTTATTGTGTAGTAAAGCACCGTCTAACAAGTGTGATTCAGTCAAAATTTGATATCCATTACAAACACCCAAAACATAGCCTCCATTGTTAGCGTGTTCAATGATTTCTTTCATTATAGGTGAAAAGCTTGCAATGGCACCTGAGCGTAAATAATCTCCATAAGAGAATCCACCGGGTAATACTACAAAATCAACTCCTTTTAAATCGTGTTCTTTATGCCAAAGTTTTTCTACTTTTTGACCTAACATTGATTCTAAGGTGTAAACCATATCTTGATCGCAATTTGACCCTGGAAACGTAACAACTCCAAATTTCATTTTTTAAATTTTATTGATAAAGTGCAAATGTAAATAATTAATCAAGATTTATGGCGAAATCAGGACCAAAACAAATGAACAATGTTAATAATTAATAAGAATGTTAATAGAAAACTTAAAAAAGCATCTGATTTAATATAATTGGAATTTAAACTGATTAAAATAGCCAAAGGGATGAGTAAAGAATAGTCTAATACTCCATAAAAATTATAAGCTATAATTGATATAATTACTGTTAAAACTTGTAAAACAACTATAGTTAATAATTGTTTTTTTACTATGACTTTATTACGACTGTAGTACCCAAACAATGGGAATATGTTTGATATTACTAAAAGTAAAAAACCTACACCCTGTATGTAGTCAAATATTTGAAATTGTGTATTTGAAACATATTGACCTATAAATTTCGGATACTCAAAAGGTTTATCAAATAGAAATTGTAAGGCGTAAAACCAAATAATTGGAATTAGAATTCCTAAAAAAGAAACTAACCATTCTTTTATATTAAACGCTTTTATGATGGTTAAAGTAATGATTCCGAAAGGAAAAAGGATGATATAATAAGATGAGAAACAATAGAGCAAGCCAATTATCAAACTACTTTTAAAAATAGTGTCAATTGCTAGTTTGTTTTGATTTATTTTGATTAATTGTGTTACCAAAACAATCAACAGAAAATGTTCAAAAATAAAGGGGGCAAAAGATAAATAATGAATGAATGATAACAGAATTAAATAGATAATAGCAGGAACATACGTGATTTTAGTAAAAAAGTGACTTTTGTTAAAAAAGTTGTTTAGCATGACTGCATTTAAGGTAATAAACAGGAAGGTTAATAAAACATTTAACCATTTGATTTGTTGAACAAAACCAAAAACATCAATTTGCCACTGATAGGTATAGTTTATCAATTTAACCTCTGAAAAAATGATTGGTAGGCTGAGTACAAAAGCTACTAAAGGTATTAGTGCTAGCCCTAAAAAATAATTTGTTTTATATAGTTTTAAAATCATTGACGCTATAAAGGTAAAATAAATGTATTTTTTTTACCGGATTTTTTTGTGTTTTTTGAAATTTAACTACATTTGTCTAAATAAAAAAAGAAATTATGAGTTCAGAAGATGTATTTTATGCCATGGGTGACGGAATGTATTGGTTATTTCAAAACACTTTAGAGCCAATAGGTGATTTATTTTGGCAAGCTTGTTTGATATTTGGTTTTGTAGCTTTTGGGTATTGGATGTATCGTCAGTATAAGTTCAATAAAGAGGCTGAAAACGATCCAAATCAAATTAAATAGGGTCAAATTATAACAAATTATAATAGATATAATTACAAAGTCCAAGTTTTTACTTGGACTTTTTTTTGTTTTACCCTTAAATCCTCTTCCCAAATTTAAGGAAAGAGGATATTATACTTTAAAAAGAAATACTTATCCTAACTTTACATTAATAGGAATAATGTATCTTACATTTACTTTTTTACCTGCTTGTTCTCCTGGCGACCATGCTGGCATTTTTTTAACCACTCTCACAGCTTCTTTATCAATTGCAGGAGATACGCCTTTAATTACTTTTACGTCTTTAATTTTTCCATCTGCGTAAACCACAAACTGTACAAATACTTTACCTTGTTCACCCATTTCTCTTGAAATTTCGGGATACTCAAAGTTTTCGTTTATAAATTTATTCATTGCAGCCTCTCCACCTGGGAAAGCAGGATCAACTTCTACCACTTCAAATATTTTTGTAGGTACAATTTCTTCTGGTTCTTCATCTGGTATATCTATCTCATCTTGTAAAGACTCATCAATGGTTTCTACCGGAGGTACTTCCTCTTCATCATCTACCTCTTCAACTTCTTCAATTACTGGCGGTGGTAATTGTGTTGGTGGTGGCGGTGGTGGCGTTTCTAATTCTTGAATTTCAAAAATTTGCTCATCCTCATTATGCTTGTTAATGGTCTCCTTTACTTTTTGAATAGGCTTAAAATACACTCCTCTGTAGGTAAACGCCATTAACACTAAGGCTGCAGATAAAATTAATCCTAAACCTCTAAACGCCCATGATTTTCTTTCTAAATCTGCACTTTTTGATTTTTTTACTTCCATAATTCATTAGTTTTACTTGATAAAGATACAAAAATCTTACCAATTAGTTAATATATTTTATTTAAAATGTCACAAATGTTTATTTTGTGGTAGCCTTTACTACAATCAAATAAAATAAAGGTTCATTTTTTTAGCCAATTAATTTTTTGTAAGCCTCCGCAGATAATAAATCGTCCAACTGAGTACTATCAGAAATTTTAACTTTTATCATCCATCCTTTACCGTAAGGATCTTCATTTACCACCTCTGGTGTAGCTTCTAAATCTTCATTAAACTCTACTATTTCTCCACTTATAGGCATAAATAAATCAGAGACTGTTTTAACGGCTTCAACAGACCCAAACACTTCTTCTTTTTCTAAGGTTTCTCCTTCAGTTTCAATCTCAACGTAAACAATGTCGCCTAATTCTCCTTGCGCAAAGTCTGTAATTCCAATTGTAGCAATATCTCCTTCAACTTTGATCCATTCGTGGTCTTTCGTGTATTTTAAATCAGCAGGTACATTCATTATTTTTTGTTATTTTAATTATTTTAGTGTACAAATTTAAAATATTTTTATAAATTTTAGAATATTAAGCATTATTTATTCAAATCATTTTTAATGTGGTGTCAAAAACCTTAAAATATTCCTACTGAAATTTTAGGACATAAAAAATTATTCCAAGAAATAAATGTATTATTATTTTTTATCTTACTACTTTTACGTCAATCAAAACCATACATAGCTTATGATTACTCAAGATCAACTAAAACAAATTGAACAACGTGTAAACGAACTATACTCTTACTTAAACATAGAAGAAAAACTACTACAATTACAAGAAGATGAGTTAAAAACACAAGACCCTAATTTTTGGAATGACCCCAAACAAGCGGAGGTTTTGATGAAAAAAATCAGAAACAAAAAATTTTGGGTTAATGCTTACAATGAAGTTAAGACAAACGTTGATGATTTAAAAGTGCTAATTGAATTTCACGAAATGGGCGAAGGAAATGAGGCTGAAATTGATGAACAATATAGAGTAACTGTGGAAAATCTTGAAGAAGTTGAGTTTAAAAATATGTTATCGGCAGAGGAGGATAATTTAGACGCTGTATTACAAATCACTGCTGGTGCTGGTGGAACTGAGAGTTGTGATTGGTCTGAAATGTTAATGCGTATGTATATGATGTGGGCTGAAAAAAACGGAATGAAGGTAAAAGAATTAGACTATCAAGCTGGTGATGTTGCCGGTATTAAGACCGTAACGCTTGAAATTTCTGGTGATTTTGCCTTTGGATATTTAAAGGGAGAAAACGGCGTCCATAGATTAGTTAGAGTGAGCCCCTTTAATGCTCAGGGTAAACGAATGACTTCATTTGCGTCTGTTTATGTTTTTCCGCTTGTTGATGAGAGTATTGATATTAAAATTAACCCTGCTGATATTACTTTTGAAACGTTTCGTTCGGGTGGTGCTGGAGGGCAAAATGTAAATAAAGTTGAAACTGCTGTAAGGTTACGACACAAGCCTAGTGGTATTGTGATTGAAAATTCCGAATCTAGATCGCAACTAGGAAACAAAGAAAAAGCATTACAATTGCTAAAATCTCAATTGTATGAAATAGAATTGAGTAAAAAAATGGAAGCACGAACAGAAATTGAAGCTGGAAAAAAGAAGATCGAATGGGGCTCTCAAATTCGCTCATATGTGTTAGACGATAGACGTGTAAAAGACCATAGAACAGGGCACACTGTTAACGACCCCGACAAGGTGTTAAATGGTGAATTAGATGGGTTTATTAAGGCTTATTTGATGAGTAAATCATAATAAGTAGAATTTGCTAAAAGTTAAGTGTTTTCACTTTTTATTCTTGTATCTTTTCTAGTACTACTGTAAAGTGTCTCACAATAGGGGGTCCCCATAAAATTTTGTACCCTCTTTTTCTTGATTTTGATAGAATAAAGCGTTAAGTATCTCCTGATTTCGCACGTTTTTAAGCTAATACGTTAATACACAGTGTATTGATTTTTTGTCAAGGCACTACATTTATATTGTTATATTATTTCGTAAGGAGTTGTAATATGCTTTAAATCATAAAGTTTAAGGATTTTATATGCATTTACTATAAAAATAAGGTAAAGACATAAGTAAAAATAAACAAAA
>DQTE01000011.1 GCA_015662905.1 Crocinitomix sp.
AAAATCCTAAATTAAATGTTTTTTCCTGAAAGAATCAAATCAATTAACGACAATGATAGAGTTTTAGAAATAGGACCTGGAGCTACGCCATTTCATAGATCTGATGTTTTTTTAGAATTATCTTACGATTCTGAAGAAGAAAGAATTGCTCAATCAGGTCATGTTGGAATTTTAGAATCAGATAAAACGATAGTGTATTATGATGGTCTTAAATTCCCTTTTAAAGATAAAGAATTTGATTACGTCATATGTAGTCACGTTTTAGAACATGTAAATAACCTTCCATTTTTTTTGAAAGAACTACAAAGGATAAGTTCTAAAGGTTATCTTGAGTTCCCCACAATATATTATGATTATTTACACAACATTGAGGAACACCAAAATATGATACTTGTAAAAAATAATACAATTTATTGGTGTAAAAAAAATAAGACACCTATCCCAAATCTTGAACCATTTACAGATTTTTTCAGAACTTTACAAAGAAAAAATTACAGATTTCAAAATGAAGTAAATTCATTGTGGCACCACGGTTTTGAGTGGTTTGATAAGATAAATGAAGAAGAAGTAGAACATTGGAAAAAATTAACATATAATAGAGAGTATTTAGAAAATAACATACCCCAAATTACCCTTCCTACTTCAAATAATGAACCTTTAGGGATTAAGTCTTCATTAAAACAATTGTTTAGTGCATTTAAAAGAAAAATAAAATGATATTTCTTAAAATTACCGGTGGATTAGGTAACCAAATGTTTCAGTTTGCAACGGCTTACGCTTTAGCTAAAAAAAACAACACCAACATTGGTATAGATTTAAGTGAAATTAGTAGCAAAAAACACAAACAAAATTTTACGTATAGAAATTTTCAATTAGACAAAACATTTAATATATCTAATTTTGAATTAATCCCTTCATTTGCTTACGACTTTATTGTAGGTAACCAATTAAAAGACAAACTAAAACGATTTTTTGTAAAAGGTGATTTTTTTTATGAAAAAAGCTTAGAATTTGACAATAGCTTATTCCAAATAAACAATAAAAACACCTATATTGAAGGGTATTTTCAATCCGAAAAATATTTTATTGAGTTTGAAAAAGAAATTAAAAAACAGTTTACATTTAAACAAAAAACAAACCTTAAAACTCAAAATTTATCTAACTTTTTATCTAATAAGCAAACGCTAGCCATACATATCAGAAGAGGTGACTACGTAAACAACAAGGCCATCAACTCAACACACGGTACTTGCCCAGTAGAATACTACCAAAAAGCCCTTTCTTATTTTGATTTAAACAAGCATCATTTATGCTTTTTTTCTGACGACATCAACTGGGTTAAAAAAACATTCACTTCAATTATAGAGCTAAAAAGTATAACGTTTGTAGATTGGAACAGTGGAGAAGATGCTTGGCAAGATATGTACTTGATGAGTTTATGTAAAAATTTTATTATTGCTAATAGTAGTTTTAGTTGGTGGGGAGCTTGGTTATCAAAACATACCAACAAAAAAATAATTGCTCCAAAGCAATGGTTTAATAATAAAACAAAAAATTTGCAAACCAAAGACCTAATTCCTTCGTCTTGGATAAAAATATAAGTTATGAAAAACGTCATTATTTCTTTTTACTTTATGTCAATTGCTACCATTGGTTTTTCACAACAGTGGGAGTGGGCTAAAAAAATAAATGGCTTAGCCAACGATTATGTTTCTGATATTTATGTTGATGACTCTTTAAATGTATATGTAACGGGTAGAACAAAGTTTCAAGTAACGTTTGAAGATGATAATAACCCTATCATGCCCCCTTACTATGGCCATACAGATGCATTTATGGCAAAATATGATAAAGATGGTAATTTACTGTGGGCACAACAAGGTGGCAGCCCAGAACCTGAATGGGGTTGGGGGATAACTGTTGACAAGTGGGGTAACGTGTATTGTACCGGTGAACTATCGGATACTTCTACATTTGGTAATCAAACGTTAATTAGTAATGGCATCAGAGATGTATTTATCACAAAACTTGACCCAAACGGTAATTTTATTTGGACAAAATCTTTTGGAGGCACAGGAACGGATAAAGGTAAAGGGATTACCACTGATAATGAAGGAAACGTATATGTTGTTGGGCATATATATGATCAGGTAACTATTGGTAATACCACTATTGGAACACCTACAACCGGAAACTCATTTATTATTAAAATGGATTCAGCGGGTAATTACCTTAACGTGGAATCAATTGAGCCAAGGTACTCTGCAACTTTTAAAATTAAATCTGACAAAAAAGGAAGCTTATATATTTGTGGAGAATTGTTGTATGACAATTATATTGCCGGTTACCCCGTTTTAGGTCCAACTTCACTCCAATGGAGAGATGCTTTTATTGCTAAATTAGATACAGCATTGCAAACACAATGGGTAAACACAGTTGCTGGGTCTTTATTTAACTTAGGTGAAGACATTGCAATATCAGAAGACTATGTGTATCTAACAGGCTTTTACACCTATACTGTTGATGCAAGCGGTATTTCTTTAACTTATAACGGTAATGGCACAAACTCTACAACTATAAATGATGCCAGAGATATTTTTATAACTAAATATAAACATGATGGAAGTATTGTTTGGGCAAAAGGTATAGGAGGGCTAGGTTATGACTATGCTTACGGAATCGACATTGGTGTAGATGAGTCTGTTTATATAACAGGTGTATATGAGGATACAGTAATGTTTGATAATTATCAGCTTGTGTCTGTTGCCTATGAGGACATATTTGTAACAAAATTAGACAGTAATGCCAACGTGGTTTGGGCTAAATCACAAGGTGATGTTTTAAATGATTATATGTATTGCATTGCGTTAGATAAATATAACAATGTTTATTGCGGCGGAACATATCCTACCTCCCAACAGTTTGATACAATTGCCATGAATACAGTATACAATAATTATTCGGGGATAGTTCTAAAACTTGTAGAGTCCCCTGTTTACGATACTGTTTTTTCTAACTCAATTTTGTGTGATAGTGATACATTTTCAATTTCAATTGAAACTATAACGTCTCCTATCAATTATCAATTCAATTTGTCGCCTAACGGATGGGTGATTGATAACACTTATTATTTTGTAGCGAATCAATCAGTAACCTCAATTTCAGGTAACATCATTGTCTCTAATAACATCTATTCTGACACTATTATAATAAACCAAAACTTGACTGTAAATCAGCCTATAGTATTTAGTTTAGGTAATGATACAACTACCTGCGATACCGTGATAGCAATAACTCTAAACGCACCTCAATCTCAACAAAACTATTTGTGGTCAACCAACGAAATAACAAGTAGTATCAATGTTAACCAATCAGGCACTTACTGGGTTGATGTTACTGATGTTAATAACTGTGTCAGTTCCGATACAATCCTTGTTTCTTTTGTAAATTGTTCGGGAATCAACGAAATAAACAAAAAGGTAATGTTTACTTACTATCAAAACAATCAAATTACTATTTCAGGTATTGAAAAAGTTGAAAATATTAGCATATATAGTGTAGATGGACGCTTACAAAAGCAAAATAATCAAACGCCAAACGTTTGGGTTAACGATCTACCAAAAGGAAGCTATATATTAGTTGTAAACAGAAATAGATATTTAACCTATAAATTTGTGGTTTATTAATTATGGTTATACCTAAACTATCGGTAATACTACCTGTTTATAATTCAGAAAAATATGTTTATAAAGCTATAGAATCCGTTTTAAAACAAACCTTTACCAATTTTGAATTATTGGTTATAAATGATGGTTCTACAGATAAATCAGCTCAAATTATAGCATCATTTAAAGATGATAGAATTAGTATAATTAATAATGAAACCAACATAGGTTTAACTAAAACCTTAAATAAAGGATTAGATAAGGCAAGAGGTAAATACATAGCGCGTATGGATGCTGATGACATTTGCTTACCAACAAGATTTGAAAAACAAATTGAATATCTAGATAATAACCCAGATATTGATGTTTTAGGAACTGCATTTGAGATTTTTGGAAATGAAAACCAAACCGTTTATCCACCTATTAATTCTATAGAAATAAATTTAGAATTGTATTTTAACAATATAATGTGCCATCCGTCAATAATGTTGAGAAAAAATAGCATCAATGATTTAAAGTATGATGACAAATATTTACATAATGAAGATTGGGCATTTTGGTTAAAGTGCATACAAAACGGATTGAAATTTTCAAACTTAAATACTGTTTTACTTAAATACAGAGTACAAGGGCAAAATATATCGCAACAACATAAGCATACAGCATTTAAAAGAACAACGCTTATTTATAAAAATTTTCTACCTTACGTATTTAATACTATAACTGATGAACAATTAGAATTACACTATCAATTATCAAAAGGTGTTATAGATATAAATCAACTAAAAATAAAAAAAATAAAGTCGTATTTTAACAAATTAGAATACGCGCTTAAACAAACCTATTTTAACGTGGATATTGTTAAAAAAATAATCAACAAATACAAACTACACCTTTTTTATAAAATAGCTGACCAAAACAAAGCATTAGCATTTAAGTATGCTTTAAATCTTAATATTGTAGGAGGTAAAACATTAAGATACTTAATCTGAAATTGTTTAATGATCTATCAGTAGTGTCTATATCTAACTTGTACTTATGTCTGCATAAAAGTTAGATATATTAAAAGATTGAGGAGTGAGGAGTCACTTGTCATAAATCTTACCCCAAAGTAGCCTTTTGCCTTTTATTAGACGTCAATGATTATTTGTTGTTTTTTAAATAATTTTCAATTGCCATAGTCATACTAGGAAATTTAGGCTGTGGCGCATGAATATCTAACTTTAAATTGTTCTTTTTAACGGCATTAGCAGTTGTGGGGCCAAAAGCGGCTATTTTTGTACCATTTTGTTTAAATTTAGGAAAGTTTTTAAACAATGATTCTATCCCTGAAGGACTAAAAAACACCAATAAATCATATTTTACATCTTTTAAATCTGACAAGTCTGCCGCTACTGTTTTATACAAAACAGCTTCAGTATAATTCAAATTATTAGCTTTAAGTGTATTTGGAATTCTTTGTCTTAAAATATCAGAACAAGGTAGTAAAAATCTTTCGTTTTTATGCTTTAGAAGAAGAGGTATTAAATCATCAATATTTTGCTTCCCAAAAAATATTTTACGTTTGCGGTAAACCACATATTTTTGTAAATAGTAGGCAACCGCCTCCGACATACAAAAATACTTTGTTGACTCTGGTACTTTATATCTCATTTCCTCAGCTATTCTAAAAAAATGATCTACTGAGGTTTTACTAGTTAGGATGACAGAAGAATGTAAACCTAATTCAATTTTTTGAGCTCTAAACTCTCTAGCTGTTACACCTATAACATTTATAAATTGTCTAAATTCAATCTTTACATTATACTTTTTTGCCAAATCAAAATAAGGTGATTTTTCATTCGTCGGTTTTGGTTGAGATACCAATATTGTCTTAACACTCATAAATCCTTCTCTTTAAAAAAAAATAAAAATTAACCTATAAACATCTTAATAAATAAGATTAATGGTAAAATTTCAAGGGTGCAAAGATACAAAATAATATATAAAAACGAAATTTTTTGTTTAAAAGCGATTAAAAAAAGTTGAATTTCACGTAAAACAATTAAAAAAGAATAAATCAAAAAACCTACCAAATAAACATACGGCTTAATGTCATTAGCAATAAAATAAGTTAAAATAATAATTGGAAGAAGGATTAAACCTAAAATTTGAAAAAATTTTAGATGTGACGGAATAATGTAATTGGTTTTAAAATTAAATAACCACCTTAAAGAATAGATGATTAAAAACTTTAATATGATTAAAGATGAAATGCTTACAATGATGTACACATATAATAGCCAGTTATTAATTGTTGCAAATGAAAAGGAAACCAGAATTTGTTTAACAAAAAAACTTGAAACAAAGATAAAATTAATAACCAAAAACATAATAGATGCTTTGTTACTCGAAGAAAAAGTATAAAACTTTTTGTAAAAACGATTCAAATATTCATAATTAAGTATTCTACTGATAACAATAGTTAATATACATACACCTAAAATTACCCAATCAGACCAATCTAAATAAGAAGGATTAATAACTTCTAAACTGAAATTGTTTTGAGAATAATGTTGAATATAATTTGAATCCATCTTAACGCAAAAGTAATTTATAATCCTTAATAAATCAATCCATCTCATTTAATTATTTTGATTTCTCTATCAATAAACTTAAATATAAAAAAGTTTAATAGGTAAAAAATGACTATTTATAGGGTGATTATTTGTGTTAACGGTAATTTAGTTGTATATTGCAAACGGTTTGGGTTTGTTTATGGCACATAAAGTAGGAATTATTGATGTAGGTACAAATACGATTAATCTACTTATAGTAGATAAATCAGGTAATGAATTTGAAATACTTCATAAAAATCGTACAGGTGTTGGGTTGGGTCACAGTGGAATTAATAACGCCACCATTAAACCACCTGCTTTTCAAAGGGGAATAAAATGTTTAAAAAATTATGCAGATATTTGTAATCATTATCAAGCCAATAAAATTTTAGCCTTTGGAACATCTGCTTTACGTAATGCAAAAAATGCCAAACAGTTTATTCAAGAAGTTAAACAAAAAAGCAGCATTGATATAGAAGTTATAAATGGAGATAAAGAAGCAGAACTCATTTATAAAGGAATTAATCTGCTATATAATTTTAAAGAAAAGACGGTTGTAATGGACATTGGCGGAGGAAGTACAGAGTTTATTTTAGCAGATAACAATGGCATCATACATAAAACAAGCTTAGAAATCGGACTTTCAAGAATTAACCAAAACTATCATTTCAACGACCCATTTTGTAAAGATGACATTGCTAAAATAGAAAACTATCTAAACACATCTATCGGCAACAAATTAGACAACTATAAAACCAATTATTTAATAGGCTCATCAGGCTCTTTTAAAACTTTTTACGAACTGTTAAACGGACAAAAGCATCCTATTAACACCTGCAAAAAAATAAAACTTGATGATTTTATAGCTGTTTTAAATCAAGTGATTCAATCCACTTATGCGCAAAGGCAAAACAACCCTTTAATAGAACCAATAAGATACGAAATGTTACACATTGCTGCTTTTAAAATTAAGTGGATTATTAATAAATTGAACATAAAACACATTTTAATTTCACCTTATTCATTAAAAGAAGGTGTCATCTTTTCTGTTTAAGAGAACAGTCTCTAATCATATAAAATATTAACTTTGTGTGTTTCTAACAAAAATGTTAATGATAAAGCACAAGTTAAAAAATCCAATATTTATTTTCTATTTATTGGTGTTTTATGTCTTTGCACAATTTATGTGGTGGTGGTATCTTATCTTTAAACTCAATAAGTCTATCTATACAACACAAGAGTTTTTCAATAAAAAAATATGGATGATAGGCGGAGAAGGCTTAGTATTTTTAATCTTTTTAATTTTAGGAATAATTGCCGTAAAACGTGCTTTTAAACGACAAGAAAAACTAACAAAAGAAGAAGCCCGCTTAGTTTTAGATCAGGGAAATTTTGTGCTGTCAGTTAGTCACGAGCTCAAAACACCAATAGCAGCAGTTCAACTATTTTTGCAAACCTTACAAAAGCATAAACAACTTACAGATGAAGAAAAAAATAACATTCAAACAAAAGCTCTTTATGAAATAGAACGTTTAAATACAATTGTTAATAACATTTTACTTACCAAACAAATAGAAAAAAATGACTACCCAATCCATAAAACTCAAACCAATTTAAAACATTTTATTGAAAATAAAACGGAAATTTATCGCCAACTCATTTCTAAAAATCATCAAATAAAATTGAATATAGAAAATGTTATAGCTATGGTTGACCTAAATGCTTTTGATAGCATTTTAACCAATATAGTAGAAAACTCGGTAAAATATTCCCCACCCAACTCAACCATTAACATTAGCCTAACA
>DQTE01000218.1 GCA_015662905.1 Crocinitomix sp.
ACGAAAAAGTCCATCTTCCCTCAATGGCTCTTTATCATAAGAACCATTTTATAAGAGAAGATGAACAGTTTGAATTGGATTTTTATGTGCCAATTCGTTATAAATAGTACAATAGCTATAAAATATAACTTCAGTCACTTTTTTACTACAGAGGTAATTCTACTTTTTGTTTAAAGTAACCTTACCTATTTAGTATCGATAAACACTATTATAAGAGGGAAGCTCATTAAAAAATAACCTTAATAAGAATCAATCTAAGAAAAAGACCACTATAAATGATTTTCATTTTTAATTTAGTTTTGCAATAAGTTGTTCTTTTATTAAGCTAATCTCATTTATAACTTCACCACCAATATCTATGGGTGATACACCTTCTATATCTGCTTTTTTAACAGCACTACTTAATGATACAAATCCTAAAAATTCAAATCCATTTAAATTATCTTTGATAAATGTTAAATCTTTTTCATCTTGAACTTTACTAGCAACAATAAAAACTTTCTTAATACCAATATCTTTTGCTAAGCCTTTTATTTGATTTGCTGTTTGCATACTTCTTCGCCCTGGTTCAACTACTACTATTAAAGCATCAACTGACTCAGCCGTTCCTCGCCCAAGATGTTCAATCCCTGCTTCCATATCCATGATTACAACATCATCTCTATTGACTAGGAGTTCTTGCATTAGTCTTTTTATAAGAGTATTTTCAGGACAGACACAACCACTTCCCCCTTGGTCTATTGTTCCCATTGCTAAAAGCTTAACACCTTTGTGTTCTACACAATATTCATCAGGTAAGTCATCTACTTTAGGATTTAAGATAAAGAGGGAACCATAGCCATCCTCTGCTGCTGTTCTCTTTTTTGCTAACTCTTTCATCTTTGAAAAAGGAACGATTTTTTGAAACTTTTCTTCAGATATCCCTATAGATGAAGCAAGATTTGCATCAGGGTCAGCATCAACTGCTAAAACATTAAATCCATCATTCGCAAAAAGACGAGCTAAAACTCCTGAAAGAGTGGTTTTACCCACTCCTCCTTTTCCTGTTATTGCTATTTTCATAATTTTTCCTTATATACCTAGGGCAATTCTTCTGCTTTGTATTGAAGCATTTATTTTTTCTACTGCCTCAAGTGGGTCTGGTTCAACTATAAAATGTCCGCCAAATAAATCTTTTGCCCCTTCAGTTAAGAAGTTGGTTACAAAGGATGAAGCAGTAACTGGAGGAATAACCCCAACATGAGTAGGTAATCCTATAACAACTCCCCAAGTACCAATGATTTGTGCTTTTTCTGACATCAATTCAGGTGCAGAAATTGCAATTGGTAATTTATCTATATCAACACCTAATTTATTTGCTGCATCTTCACAAACACGAACTACTCTAGTATTGTCAACACATGAACCCATATTAAGAACCATTGGTAATGGTCCCTTTAGTCCTGCTGCATCTCCTAGTGCAGTTAATACTTCTTTTAAAGTATCACCTGCATACTCCAATGTCGCTTCTTGTGTCATAAGTCCACCAGTTGCAAGTGCACCAACTGCACAACCAGTTGCTACTACTAAGATATTTTTCTTTGCTAACTCTTTTGCCATAGTTATATAGTTGTAATTGTGTACTACTTTTGTGTTATTGCATCCTCCAAAAAGAACGATTCCTTGGATATTTCCATTTGCAATATTGTCTGTCAATACACTGATAGGATCATCTGCATTTAGTAATGCTAAAGTAGATATAATAGCTTCATAGCTAAAACCACTCATAGCTTTTTGAGCACCATTAGGGATTTCTACTTTGCTATCATCTCTGTTTGCATAAGCTTCTATAGCTAGTTCGATGATTTTGTTAGCACTTTGCATCGCCGTTTGAGGGTGAAAAGAGACATGAGTAGCTCCTCCAATTTTGTTTTCATCTAAAGTAGAAATGATTCTTGTATGGTAGTGGCTAGCAGTCTCAACGATAGCAGGCATGATACACTGAGTATCAACTACCATAGCTTCAACTGCACCAGTGACCATAAGTAGCTCTTGTGTAAGATAGTTTGTAGCTAATGGTACACCATGTCTCTCCATAAGCTCATTGCCTGTGCAACAAACTCCAACTATATTTATACCCTCTTTAGCTCCAGCATCTTTTGCTTTTTGATTTAAAAGTGAGGCTGCATCGCATACAACTTCACAAAGAAGAGGGTTATGACCATGAAGAGCTATATTGATGGCATCTTTTTTTAGTACTGCCATATTGGAAGTTGTCATAACAGGAGTTGGTGTACCAAAAAGTATATCAGATAACTCTGTACCCATAGCCATCATTGCCACGTCTGCTATTGCTAATCTTGCACCAGATGCTAAAAGGTTTGCTGGATCTGATTCAGAACCAACATGTGTACGAGATAGACAATCTACAACGGTTCCACCAAGGTTTTTTGGCATTAAACCTAAATTTTTCATTTTTTCTTTTCTTTTTTCAGTTAAAACTGCATTTGCCCATGCATATTCACCATCTAATCTGCCAAAATCTTCTAAAGAAGTAGTTGCAACTTCTTTTGCAATTTGTAAAGTATCTTTGTTTTCAACATTTAAATTCAATCTTTTTGCAACATCTATTAACTTCTTTTTATCTTTTACTTTATAAGCATCTGCTTTACCTTGTGATACTTCCAGTAGAGTATGTGCAATATGACGAGCATGTTCAGTGTGTGCTGAGGTACCAACTGCAAAACTTCTTAGTAGGTTTCTTGCTACAATTACATCTATATTTGCTCCACAAATTCCTACTTTAGGTCCATTACCTAGTGGGTCAACTCTACAAGGTCCTTTCCAACAGATGCGACAACATGCTCCTGTCTCTCCAAATCCACATTGTGGTTGCATGGCATCATGACGATCCCAAACTGTTTCAATATTTTCTTTTTCAGCTTTAAAAATCATACTTGATACTGTTGGATCTACACTTTTATAATTTTCTAACATATTTTTTCCTTTTATAAGTATTTGGACATTTGGATAGCTTTTGAACGAAGTGCATTATCACTTGTCAAAATTATTGCTTGAGTTGGACATGCTGCTACGCACGCAGAGTTATATTCACCATCTTCACCTATGTCATCAAAGCATAAGTCACACTTGAGGGCTTTTAACTTTTTCTTTTTTTTCTTTTTTGTTTTAGCTTTGATAATCTCTTCTGGTGAAAGTATCGCTTCAACCATTTTGATAGAATCATATGGGCAGGCTTTTGCACAAGCTTTGCAACCTATACACTCTTCTTCGTCTATTTTAACAATCCCACCAAAATCATAATGTCGGTCTATAACATCTATGGGGCAAGATTCTATGCAAGGTGCATCACAACTTACACATTGAACAACCGTTGTAAAGTTATCAACTTTGATTACAGTATTCCTAGATGGATATACTTTTTCTTTTAAAATGACAGCTGATTGTAAGTCAAAATCAGAATGTGCAGTAGCACATGCTATCTCACAACTATGACAACTCATACATCTATCAGGGTCAGTATAAATAAACAAGGTGTTTGCATTATTACTCATGAGTACTCCTATTTTGAGCCAAAAACATTAGGAGTTAATGGCTATTTTCATCATAGTAGTAAAGAAGAGTTGCACAAATGTTGCACGAAGATAAAAGAAGAATTATTTATGTAAGATTATTTCAAATTTGATACCATTTTTCACATTGCTTGCTTGGAGTATGCCTTTATGGTGGTCTTCAATTATAACTTTTGACATATACAAACCTAAACCTGTACCATTTTTTTCCAGTTTTGTAGAAAAATATGGTTCAAAGATTTTTGATAATATATTTTCTGAAATTCCTCCACCATTGTCTGTAAAGGATATTATATAGTTGTTATCTTGTCTTTTTGTATTTATATTGATAGTTGGATTTTGTATATTTTTTTCTAAGAAATTGTCCTCACTATTTTTTAATATAGTTAAGAAAACTTGCATTAATTCGTTATTATATATCAAAACATCATCATTTGTTTTAAAATCATTAGTTATCATTATGTTTTTATTTGACATAGAAGTTTTAATCATTTTTAAGGCTTTTAAGATTGGAACTGTTAAGGCGATTAACTTTTTATCACTATCTTGTTTAAAAAAGAGTCTAAAATCATCAATTGTTGTTGAGAGAAATTGTACATACTCCTCCATTGAAGTTAATTTTTTATTTAATTGTTTTAAAAAAAGTTTTATATCATCTTTGTTTTCTAAATCATATTTTTTACTTTTTTGATTTATTTGTATGTTAACTATTGCACTTCCTATGGCACCTAGTGGTTGTCTCCATTGGTGGGCTATCATACTCATAATTTCTCCCATTTGAGCCAATCTTGATTGTTCTATAATTTGTTTTTCTTTGTTTATGTTTTTCTCTATAGTTTCAATCATCACATTGAAATTTTTAGATAATTGACCTATCTCATCATTTGATTTTATGATAGAGCGAACACTATAATCTCCTTTAGTTGCGCTGTTTGCCATATTTGAAAGAGTTGAAATTGGATGTAATAGTCTTTTGAAAAAGACAAAACTTATGATCAAAGCTGCTAGAAAAGTTAAAAGACCTAAAGACCCTACAAGTTTTTGTAGTTTATTGGACATAACTTCAAGTTCTTCAACATAAGAAGTAGTTGCTACATACCAGTGAAGTTGTGGGTCATAAGTTATCCATAGGATTTTCTCATAAGTGTAATTATTTATATCGTCTGGTTTATTCCAATTGTATTTTAGAGTTTTTGTAGTTTTAGCGGCTTGTGTATAATCATCAAAAAGAGAATTATTTGTATTGGGATTTATCTGTTTTTTAAGATTGATCTTTTTTATTTCATCATTTTGGCTTACAAGAATCTCTCCTTTTTCATTGAACAAAAATGAGTTCCCGAACTTCATAGTATTGGAAGTTTTAATTATCTTATTTAACCTATCAAATAATTGATCTTCTCTTTTTTTGACTTTATTATTAAGGTTGTTAATGTTTTTTTCTAAAACAATGTAGATATTCCAAGGTTTAAATTCCTTTGCATATCTTATTTTTTTAGGAGTAATAGTAAAAATATTTTCATATTCTTCTTTTTTGTTTAATATAGAAACTTTTACGCTGTTTGGATATTTTAGATTGCTAATTTCTTTTAAAGCCAATTGCTTATTTTGAATATTATTTGCGTAGTGTTTGTTTAGTATATACAGAGGTAATAATGAGATGTTTTCTAAATTTCGCTCATAATTTTTTAAAGTTTCTTTTTTAAAATTTGCTGTGTTATTATAAGAGATTTTACTAATCAATACAACTTTACTTAGTACTTCTTCTATATTTATTTTTTCAAGGGAAGTAACTTTATTGTTAATCTTTGGAAAAGCATGTATCAATATTGCTCCAATATAGCTAGCTATAATGATAGCTATAAGTAGTATTGTTTTATAAAGAATTTTTGATTTTAGCATGAAAAGCCTTTGATTTAAAAAATTAGTCTATAGCCTAATCCATATACATTTTCCACTGTATTAGGAATTTTTTTTCTCAGTCTTGAAATGATGGATTTTAAAGTTTCAATAGAAGCTAGATGAGGTGTATCAATCCAAAGTATGTTATATATCTCTTGTAAAGTAGAAATTTTATATCTGTTTTTTATAAAAATTTGCATTAGTAGAGTTTCATTTTTTGTCAATTTGATGTTTTCTTTATGAAAAAATAACAAATTATCTTCACTGTCCCAATAATAATCATTGTTTAACTCATTTTTTTTTACATTAAATATAATTTTAGAGGATTTTAAAATTTTATTTGCTGTTTTATATAAAATGTCTAAAATCGTAGTATAGTTGTGAGGTTTGATTAAAAACTGTTCGATGCCTAGATTTACAAGGTCTAAAAGGTATTGTGATTCATTGTGAGCTGAAATTACGATTATTGATTGGTTCTCATTTTCATTATAAATTTTTTTTATTAAATCTATACCATTTATTTTTGGCATATTTATATCAGTTATTACTATATCATAGTGTTTTGAATTAGTTTGGAAAAATTTTAAATATTTTTTAAAACCCTCCTCACCGTCTATGGCAGTATCTACTTTTAAAAACATGTTTTCAAAGTTTTCACTAGTCTCTTCTAATAAAATTCTATCATCTTCGACATACAATATGGTAAGATTTTTTGTTAAGTCAAATACTTTATCATAAGAAATCATTTGTCAATACTCCTATACTTTTTTGATTATACTTAATATATATTGAAGACAATCTTTAAGCATAATATAAAAACTACTAAGTTATAGAACCATGTATAATTGCATATCTTTCTATTTTATAAGAGAAGATGCACAGTTTGAATTGGATTTTTATGTGCCAATTAGGTATAAGTAAATCTAGTTAAACGCTGGAAATTTACTTTTAGCGAATGTTGAGTGGCATTTTA
>DQTE01000031.1 GCA_015662905.1 Crocinitomix sp.
GGTATTTTGTTTTTGATAGGTTCTTTTTTATCAGCATGTTTCAAATCCCATAGGGATACTTCAAATGCAATAAGTGCAGATAGAGAAACTCTTTAGCCAGGTTTCAAATCCCATAGGGATACTTCAAATGGTGCGATAAAGGAAACTAAATCATTTATGCAAAAGTTTCAAATCCCATAGGGATACTTCAAATTTTTTGGAACTTAGTGCTAACTCAAGCAGTTATCATTAAGCTTAAATGGTTTGAGAAAAGATTTATTGATGGAAAACATCAAGATGTCCAGCTTGAGCATAAAGAGAAATTTAGACTAGTAGATCAACACCAAAAAGTAGATATTTTTCACTTCGACAACAAAAACTTCATGTTTACTGGAACAAAAACTGCTATCCAGGTAGAAGAACAAATCCCATTTTAATTTTCACAAATTTTTTATCCTGCCTCTCGGCAGGAACACTGGAACACCTTTTAGGAACACCAGAGGAACACTACAGGAACGGTGCAGGAACACTGACAGGAACGGTGGAAAATCCCTAAATTTAGGGAAAGGAACGCTTTGACTTCATTTTTTTAATTTCGTAATTTTTTTTCTCCAAAATTTTTTTGAAATTTTTTTATTTTTTTTCTCAAAATCCCTTCTAAATCCCTATTTTAAGGCATTCTTGCAGTGTTCCTGTTAGTGTTCCTGTAGTGTTCCTGCTCTGTTCCTGTAGTGTTCCTCGTACACTTTTCAGTGTTCCTGTTTTTGTTTACCGTTCCAAGAAAAAAATCTTATAGGAGAAGAGTTCCTTACTTCAAAATGCAAATCAAAAAGAAACTCTTATATTTTTCGAATAAGCTTGATTAACTCATTACCAAAAAAATAAAATTATAAAAAAACGGGAGATATAAAATGTATAAAATAAAAACAGACAGCTTCACTCTCACTGCAGATACAAAGAGAGATGCATTTGCCCTTTTATTAAAACTCTCAGGGCTAAAAATAAGTGATCTAAGTAAATATATGGAAGTATCTACAGAAGAGCTACAAAACGCTCCACAGTGTTTCAAACTAAGGCAGGCTTTAGTATAATTTGTCACTAAAATAGGGGTTTGTGAGCTAATAGTAAGGATTGAGTTTCAAACTAAGGCAGGCTTTAGTATAATTTGTCACTTCAACTCTAATTTTTGTTCTCAAACGTCTCACCGTTTCAAACTAAGGCAGGCTTTAGTATAATTTGTCACAGCAACTTAAATTCCCCTAATAAAGGGATTTAAGTGCTATTGTGAGTTCCAATTTTTTCGTAAAACAAAAAAATTGCAAAAATTTGCATTTTTGTGGAAAAATTGATAGAATCTAAACGACAAATTATACTAAAGCCTTGCCCTCTGGTTGAAATCACCTTAAGGACAAATCGAGGCGGAGTTTCTGCGTAGCATATCCGCCCCTAAATTCTATCGTTACAGTAGTTCAAATACTCACATTGCGAACATCTGTTTTCATCTGCACTACTATATGGCAAAATACCAAGTTCTTCAATCTTCTCTATCTCTTTAACAGTTTTAAAAAAATCCTCTTTTAGCTTTTCATTGAAAGTGATTTGATGGAACTTAATGTTATTTGAATAAACAATAAACCCTCTCTTAAATGGTATGCCAAACCTTCTTTCTAACAACAATCCATAACCCACCACCTGTAAAATGTAGGCATAGCTTGGCTTCTTCTCTATAAATTTAAACTCTATGGGAATAACCTCATCATCACAAATAAACGCTAAATCAACAATTCCATTGATATTTAACAACTCATCTTCCAAATACTTCTCAAGTAAAATCTCTTTGTAGTTGATATGAAGCTTTTTAAACTTTCGATTTTTTGTAAGTTGATATTGTAACTGATGATACTCTTTACCTAAATCTGTGTGTCTTGGAAAAACTGGTTTTATATTTGTAAGAAGATTAAAATAGACAATTCTTGGACAAAAATGGTACTGTCTAATCAAGTTTATTGGAATCATATTATCTCAAAGCTCTCTGGATGTTTAAAATCATCTTTTGTATAGCCAAAACAATTTTCTAAACTTTTATCTAAATTTACATTGACTAAAAATGCCTTATCACTCTCTTTGTCGCAATATTTCTTAAAAAGTTCTCTTATTACCCTCTTCTCGCTTACTAAAACATAACCCCAAAATACAGACTTTTGAATAGGTGTAAGCCCAATATCTTTGAGTTCATCAAATAGTTTTTTTCTATTTTTATTATCTTCAATATCATAACTTACGATAACTTGAGAGTACATTTACCACCTAAAAATATATGATTTATACTTTTCATTACCGCTAAAATAGCCACTAATTTTATAGACTTGTCTCTGTATGATACTCTCTAACGTCAACTTTTTATGATTGTATTTATATTTCTTATGTATGGTAGATAAAATATTTGATGCAACATCTTTTTTGACTTTACTAAAATGTTTTGCCCTTTGAAGCTTGAATCTCAATTTAATGATATTTCTATCAACTACAAAACTACGATACTCCTCTATAATATCAAGCACAAGCGACGGTTTAGCACTCTTTGTTGTATGCAAAACTCCTATGTATGGCTCAAGCCCTGCATTGATACAACTTTTGTAAATAAAGTTAAACAGTATTGCATATCCATAATTTAATGCAATATTCGTAATCTCTTCTGAATCTCTTTTGGTTCTGACAATAAAACTATTTGGCAATAGATCAAACATCTTTAAATACTCAAAATAGCGATTTGCACAACCCCCTTCACAGCCCAAAATAAACTCTTTTGAAATCTCTTTTTTATTTTTTAATTGCAAGATTCTCTGATCAAAAAAATCGATAATTTCA
>DQTE01000040.1 GCA_015662905.1 Crocinitomix sp.
CTTTTATGCACAAATTTTATTTGCTTTTTAAGGTGTTTATGAATGCTTTGCATTTCGCTACGAACATACTTGCGGATTTATGGTAGAACAAAAACAATTAACCACAAACACCTTACCTCAAAACTGCTTTTCTTAAAATAAGTACGGAAAAAATTGAAAAAAACAGAGTTAAAAATAAGCCTGCCACAACATTAGCTATAGCTATTGATTTTGCTGAAATAAAAGCATATACACTATCATGTTGGTTCTCAATATAATCAAGGTATGATTTTCCTCTCCAAGTAGGGTCTTTTTCTTGTAGCTCTAAATACACTTGTTCATTAGGTACATTTTCCTCAATACTTTGTATCCATTCTAACCTTTTGGTATCTACAATTGATGTATCAAGTGATGAATGATAGTAATAGATAAAGAAACCCATAAAAATAACATACATCATACCACCTTGCATGGCAATTTTTATATCTTCTAAAAAATGTAGTTGAGCAAAAGCAGTAACTTTTTTAGTTAAAAATAACCCTACCGCTATTGAAGTTAATAGTAAAAAGATATGTATAAAGTTACTAGAACTAAACCACAATGTGTTTAAATTAAGGTATAGCATTATTAAAGCTAACGAAATAGATATTAACACAGACACTAAAGCAACTTTAACTGATGGTTTCATATATTTAAAATAAAAAGGTCCTACAAATGTAAGACCTTTTTTTATATTTTTAATTGTTTAAATTATTAAGCTCTACCTAATTTCTTTAACATATTTTTATGAGCAACTAAACCGCTATAAAATGTATCGTTTACATAATAAGGTACGTTGAATTCTTTAGCCGTTTCTTTTACTATTTTAGATAAGGACTTATAATGTATATGACAAATATTAGGAAACAAATGGTGTTCTATTTGATAATTCAAACCACCTATAAACCACGCCATAATTTTGCTTTTAGGTGCAAAATCAGCAGTTGTTTCTAATTGGTGTATCATCCAATTGTTTTCAATTGATAAATCTCTATCTGGTTTAGGGAAATCAGTATCAGGAATAACGTGCGCAGTTTGAAACACAGAACCTAATGTTAAACCAGCCACAAAGTGCATTGCAAAAATTAATAATAAAACTGTCCACCAAGCTATTCCAACACTACCAAGTACAACAATAGGTAACACCACCATATAGGCATAAAATAATATTTTGAATAAAACTAATTCAAGGATTAAAACCCAATATCTTTTATTTTGAGTTTCTGCTAGTCCCATTTTTTTATATCTGCTTATTTGTTGAAAATCTTTAGTTGTCATCCACATAACAGTCATTAGCCCGTAAAAAAACCAAGCATAAATATGTTGATATTTATGTGCTTTATTTCTTTTGTCATCAGGAGAAAATCTTAATAATGATACAGCCGGAGAAATATCTTCATCATACCCATAAATATTAGTATATGTATGATGTAAAATATTGTGTTGAATAACCCAAGTAGCTCTAAAGCCACCTACTAACCCTATTACTCTTCCTATAATTTTATTGGCAGTTCCATTTTTGGAAAAAGAACCATGATTGGCGTCATGCATTACTCCCATGCCTATACCTGCAATGGCAAATCCCATTGTAATAAACAACCCTAATAATAACCAAACATTAGTTACGGTGCCAGAAATCATTATACCGTAGGGCACAAAGAACAAAGCTAACATTGCAACCAGTTTAATATACATTTTAGCTCCACCGTACTTGCTCAAATTATTCTCTTTAAAATAATTTTTTACTCTCTTTTTCAATGTAGAGGCAAAATCGTTTCCTACCTTTCGGTTAAATTTAATTGGTTTTAATCTTTCTATTTTTTTACTCATAATAATATCACTTTTAATAAAGTTTATGCAAATATAGACAAAATAAACCGTTCATCATTAAAAACTATCTATGACTCTTGTCATTTTAACATTAATTGTGACGTTCTTATGACTACATTTTACTATTGAAGTTGTTTAAAGTCAAATCATAAACATAAAAACAGTCTATTCGCAACCAAACCCTATTTGTAAATATCTTTTCTAAACGTTTCATTTTCATCATCACTATGCATCATTAAATAGTTATAGTAGCGTGACTCATTTATCTTCCCCTCCTCCACTGCTTGCTTTATTGCACAATGAGGTTCATTTATATGTTGGCAATTATTAAACTTACAGTTATTTAACAGTACTCTCATTTCGGGAAAATAATGAGAAAGTTCTTTTTTATCAAAATCAATTAACCCAAACGCTTTGATACCGGGAGTGTCAATAATATATCCTCCATTTTTTAGTGGAAACATTTCGGCAAAAGTGGTGGTGTGTTGTCCTTGTAGATGAGATTCAGAAATTTGCTTTGTTTTAAGGTTTAAATTGGGCTCCAAAGCGTTAACTAAAGTTGATTTTCCAACACCAGAATGTCCCCCAAACATTACTTTTTTTCCAACAATTTCATCTTTTAAAAACTGCACTGAATTTGGGTTTGTTGCTGAAATATTTACACACCTATATCCTATTTTTTGATAAACAGATTTAAAATTTTCTAAATATTGGACACCTGACTCATCTAATAAATCTATTTTATTAAATAATAATGTCACCGGAATATGATAAGCTTCTGTAGTCACCAAAAATCTGTCAATAAAGCCTGTGTGAGTCTCGGGGGCAACCAAGGTCACTAATAAATAAACGTGGTCAATATTTGCTGCTAAAATATGCGTCCGTTTACTTAAATTGATTGACTTACGAACAATATAATTTTTTCTTTCTTGAACTTTTGTGATAACACCTATTAATTTATCCTCATCTTCAATTTTAAACTCAACATTATCTCCGACTGCAACAGGATTAGTAGATTTAATGCCTTTAATTCGCATTTTACCTTTAATTTTACAATTCCATAAGGTTTCAGTATCTGTTAATATCTTATACCAGCTACCAGTAGATTTTATAACAACTCCTTTTTTCAATGATGTCTATTTTTGGGTAAAAGTAAATAAAATGAATAACAATTATCAATCATATTCATACAGAATTAACATTATTTTATATTTAATGTTATTAAA
>DQTE01000050.1 GCA_015662905.1 Crocinitomix sp.
AAAAAATTACCTTCGGTAAACATTAAAGATATGGAGGGAAATGCCATTAATACAGCTAAGGTTACTAATGATGGTAAACCGATAGTTATTTCTTTTTGGGCAACTTGGTGTAAACCTTGTAAATTAGAATTAAATACAATTGCTGATGAATATGAAGATTGGCAAGAGGAAACAGGGGTTAAAATGATAGCTGTTTCAATAGATGACCAAAGAACAGTAAGTGCGGTTAAACCAACAGTAAATGCCAATGGGTGGGAGTACGATATTTGGCTAGACCCAAATGGAGATTTTAAAAGAGCAATGGGTGTAAATTTTGTACCTCATACTTTTTTGTTAGACGGAAATGGTACTATTGTTTACTCACATAATAACTTTGTACCTGGTGATGAGGAAGAATTGTATGAACAAATCCTTAAAATCTCAAAATAATTTATATTTAAGTCAATCCAAAATCATTAATTTTAATGAAAAAATTTTTATTTTCTATTTTATTATTAAGTAGTAATGTCTTTGCACAAAATTTTGGACCAAATGTGACAGGTAATACCGAAAATATTTTTCAATATTTGAACAATGATACTATAATTGGTGCAATACAGCCTGAGTCTAAAACTACATTTAATTCCTACACCTATGTTAATTACACTTTAAAAGGATTTAGGGCAGGTATTAGGTTTGAATCTTATTTGCCAGCTATATTAGGTTACCCTACAAGATTTTCGGGGTCTGGAATTGGTTATAAATATGCAGGATTTTCAAACGATATGCTAGATGTTACCATAGGTAATTTTTATGAACAATTTGGCTCAGGAATGACCTTTCGGGCTTATGAAGCACGGGCTTTAGGCGTTGATAATGCTTTAGATGGAATAAATATAAGATTTAGACCGCACCAAGGCGTTGAAATAAAAGCCGTTTATGGTAAAATGCGATATGAGTTAAAAGAGGGTAAATTGATTAATGCTGATGGTTTTGTAAGAGGTGTTGACGGAGAATTTAACCTTAATGCTTTAATTAAACCCTTTGCTGAAAGTAAGTTAAATTTAAGTGTGGGAGGTAGTTTTGTGAGTAAGAACCAAAAAGCATTTCACGCTTTATATAATATGCCTAATAATGTAGGCACTTATGGTGGACGCATTAAGGCAACATATAAAAATTATTATTTGGAAGCTGAACATGTAATTAAAGAACAAGACCCATCGCTAAATAATGACTACATTTATAATTATGGCTTTGGTTCAATTATTACAGCGGGGTATTCTCAAAAAGGTTTGGGGATAATTTTACAAGCAAAGTCAATTGACAACATGAGTTACCGGGTTGACCCTGATGCTACATTAACTGACTTAAATATAAATTTTTTACCTGCTTCAACAAAAGCTCATACGTATAATTTAGCAGCTACTTTATATCCTTACGGCACCAACCTTAACGGGGAGATTTCCTTTTCTGCTGATGTGATGTATAAAATTCCTAAAAAATCTAAATTGGGTGGTAAGTATGGAACTTCAATAAATGTAAACTATGTGATTATTTTAGCGCCCAATAGAGATTACTCTCAACAAGATACAATAACAAGAGAACTATACACTACCACACCTTTTGCTTTTTCTGATTCTTTATTTTTGAAAGATTTTAATGTGGAGATAAAAAGAAAATTTAGCAAAAAATTTAAAATGACGCTTAAATACTTTAATTTTAGGTTTAATAATGATGTTAATCAAGTGACAAAGTTAAAAAACCAACAAACCTATATAGATTCTCATATAGGGGTAATAGACTTTACCTATAAATTTAACCGTAAACATAGTTTGAGAACAGAAATTCAAGGATTGTTTACTAAAAGAGATAAAGGAAATTGGGCGACTTTATTGTTTGAATATAATATTTCACCCAAATGGTTTTTTTCAGTGATAGACCAGTACAATTATGGGAATGAAATAGTAACTAGCAGAGTACATTATTTAACAGCTTCAGCAGGTTATTTATTTGGGTCTAGTAGATTTATTGTATCTTATGGTCGTCAAAGGGCGGGGATTTTTTGTGTAGGAGGTGTGTGTAGAAATGTGCCTGCCACAAATGGATTAACTATAACATTTGTTTCAAGTTTTTAATTATAATTAAAAAATATTATGAAAAATATTTTATTAGTTGGCGTAGTAATTTCAGGTTTTTTATTAACCTCTTGCGATAAGGTAGAACAACCAGTAAAACCAAGTATTGATATAGACACGACTTTATATACTGACGGCAATTGGGCTGATTATCCGTGGCCACAATTCCCAACCAACACAAATACGGACAGAAACATTTTAATAGAAGACTACACAGGGCATAAATGTCCAAATTGCCCAGCGGCAGCAATTGTTGCAAAAAGTGTTGAAGATGCAAATCCAAATAGAGTTTTTGTGGTAAGTATTCATGCAGGAGCTGCAGGCGATAACAGCTTTCAAGCTTTGGACAATGATTGTGGAACTAATCCCAATGCAGAATTTTGCACAGATTTTACAACCCCAGAAGGAACAGCGTATGGTATTAAGTTTGGTCCTGATTATGGTTTTTTTGGCAATCCGTTTGGCAATGTTAGTAGATACACATTTAATGGTACAATGTTTCAGTTCCATACCGAATGGCAAGCAAAAACAGACCAGTTATTAACACAAAATGATTTACAAGTAAACATGCAAGCAGTTAGTAATTTTTATCCTCAATCTAATGGGATATATTTACACGTCCAATCTCATTTTTTAAATGATTTATCAGGTAATTATAATATAGTAACTTATGTAGTAGATAATGAGGTTATTGATTGGCAAATTGATGGAACAACTCACATAGAGTTTTATCATCATCACAATGTGTTTTTAGGCTGTATAGATGGATCAGCGTGGGGACATACCATTGCAACAGACCCTAAAGCAGGTGATATAGTACAAACAGATTATGCTTATCAATTACCAGTCGAATTAACAACAGATAGTATCCATTTTTTGTCTTATGTGTATAATGTTGATACCTACGAAATTTTACAAGTTATTAAGCATAATCCGTAAGGTTGAAATATTAATTTTAAACACCCCAAACAACCTTTTATAAAAAGACTACTACGATATTTAGACTTTATCGGTTAATCATATTAAAGAGAGTAACAATAAAACATATCTAAATCCATAAACTAACCTTAAATCAATAATGTATATTTATAATTGAGAAGTTAAATTTTTTCAATGTTGATTAGGGTTTCACCCTCTTCAATGTCAGCTACTAAAGTATTGTTGTTCTTGTTGTTTTTACCGTAATTAATTTCTGTAGCTAAAACTTCATTACAAATATAAATTTTGTTAGTGTCTATAGCCTTTTTAATCAATTCATTTGTTTCAATGGTTAATTTTATTTTATCTTGTACATCAAGTCCACTTTCTTTACGGTGATTTTGTATCCTGTTTATTAATTCGCGGGCTATACCTTCTGATTTTAATTCATCAGTAATAGTAATATCCAAGGCAACTGTTAATGCGCCCTCAGAAGCCACTAACCAACCCGGTATGTCATCTGTTGAAATTTCAAAATCACTTAATTTTAATTGAATTTGTTCTCCGTTTATTTCACCTTTCCAACCGTTATTTTTTTCAATTTGAGCAATTTCATTATTATCCCATTGGCTAACCATTTGAGAAATAGGCTTCATAAACTTACCATATTTTGGTCCTATGGTTTTAAAATTTGGTTTTATTTTTTTAACTAAAATTCCTTCTGTATCTTCTAACAATTCAATTTCTTTAATGTTTACTTCAGCTAGAATAATTTCTTTTACATCTTTTAATCTACGAGCAAAGTCTTTGTTAAGAACAGGTACCATAATTTTTTGTAAAGGTTGACGCACCTTTATCTGTTCTTTTTTACGCAGGCTCAATACCATTGAAGATATTTTTTGAGCAATGCTCATTTTTTCTTCTAAATCTAAATCAATTAATGCTTTGTTAACTTGTGGGTAATTAGCTAAATGAACTGATTCTATTTGGTATTTATTACTAGCCTTATTTAGGTCTAAAAATAATTTATCTAAGAAAAAAGGTGCAATTGGTGAACCTAAAATGGCAACTGTTTCTAAGCAGGTGTACAAGGTTTGATAAGCAGAAATTTTATCGTCAGAGTATTCACCTTTCCAAAAGCGTCTTCTACATAAACGAACATACCAGTTGCTCATTTCATCAATAACAAATTGTTGTATCAGTCGTCCTGCTTTAGTTGGTTCGTAATCATTATAAGCCTCATCAACATTTTGTATGAGAGTGTTTAGTTTGGACAAAATCCAACGGTCAATTTCAGGTCTGTTTTCTATATCGGGTTCACTGTAAGTAAATCCGTCAATATTGGCGTATAATGAGAAAAATGAATATGTATTGTAAAGTGTACCAAAAAATTTACGTTGAGTTTCAAGTACGCCGTCAAGGTCAAATTTAAGATTGTCCCAAGGCTGAGCATTTGTAATCATATACCAGCGGGTGGCATCAGGTCCATAAGTATCTAAAGTGCTAAAAGGGTCTATGGCGTTCCCTAGTCTTTTAGACATTTTAACACCATTTTTGTCAAGCACCAATCCGTTTGAAATTACATTTTTGTAAGATACTTTATCGAAAACCAAGGTCGCAATAACGTGTTGGGTATAAAACCAACCTCTGGTTTGGTCAACTCCTTCAGCTATAAAATCTGAAGGAAAAAGATTACCGTTATCAATTTCTTTTTTATTTTCAAAAGGGTAGTGGTGCTGCGCAAATGGTACTGCCCCTGAATCAAACCAAACATCAATTAAATCACTCTCACGCCTCATAGGTTGACCATTTTTTGAAACTAAAATGATATTATCTACATAGTTTTTATGTAAATCAACTTTGTTATAATTTTCTTTACTCATATCACCAACCACAAAATCAGCTAATGGATTTTTATCCATAACCCCAGCGTTAACAGCTTTTTCAGCTTCATTTTTTAACTGTTCAATTGATGAGATACATATTTGTTCAGATTTATCATCAGTAGTCCAAATAGGAATAGGAATTCCCCAATAACGAGAGCGCGACAAATTCCAATCATTGGCGTTTTCTAACCATTTACCAAATCGTCCTTCACCAGTTGATTTAGGTTTCCAGTTAATTTGTTTATTTAACTCAACTAATTTTTGTCTGTTTTCTTCAACTTTAACAAACCAACTGTCAAGAGGATAGTATAAAATTGGTTTATCGGTACGCCAACAATGAGGGTATGAGTGTTTATATTTTTCTATTTTAAACGCTTTGTTTTCTATTTTTAGCTTTAATGTAATGCGCTCATCAACAGTTAAGTATTTTTTTAGGTCTGCAATAATGTGTTTTAGTTTTTCTCGTTGAATTTTTAACTCACGTTCTTCATCTCCCTCCTCCAAATATTCAGCTTTAACATATTCGTTAGCTAGTCCAAAAATTTCATCATCTACTTCAGGTCTAAACTTTCCTTGTAAGTTTACCAATGGGACTTTTTTGCCATTTTCATCAAGGACCAGCATTGCAGGTACTCCTGCTTGTTTTGCAACTAACGCATCATCAGCTCCAAATGTAGGGGCCGTATGTACTATACCGGTACCGTCTTCGGTAGTTACAAAATCTCCGCCAATAACTACAAATGCTTTTTCGGGTTGCTCAAATGGTTGAACGTAAGGTAATAATTGTTCGTATTTTACACCTATTAAATCAGTTCCTTTACACTCACCGGCAATAAAATAAGGGATTTTTTTATTGTCAGCAGAAAATTCATTTAAAGAATCAATGGTTTCAACTTTAACATAAGGTTTACTGAATTGTTTATTTACGAGATTTTTAGCAAGAATAACTTGTATAGGTTGTTTTGTATATTGATTAAAGGTGTGAATCAAGACGTAATCTATGTTAGGTCCAACCGTAAGAGCGGTATTACTGGGTAGTGTCCAAGGCGTAGTTGTCCAAGCTAAAAAATAAACTTTATTTACATCAGCATTGTTAAAAGGTAATGTTTGATTTGATGCTACTTTAAATTGAGCAACTACAGTGGTATCTGTAACATCTTGATAGCATCCTGGTTGATTAATTTCGTGAGAGCTTAACCCTGTACCTGCTTTTGGAGAGTAGGGTTGTATGGTATAACCTTTATACAGTAAATTTTTATCCCACATTTGACCAAGAATCCACCAAACACTTTCCATATATTTACTTTCGTAAGTAATGTATGGATTGTCCATATCTACCCAATAACCAATACGATCGGTCATATTGTTCCAAATGTCAGTAAATTCCATTACCGTTTTTTTACAAGCATTGTTGTAGTCCTCAATAGATATTTTAGCGCCTATATCCTCTTTGGAAATACCTAATTCTTTTTCTACTTTCAATTCTACTGGTAAACCGTGAGTATCCCATCCTGCTTTACGTTTAACCTGAAATCCTTTTAGGGTTTTGTAACGGCAAAATAAATCTTTTACCGTACGAGCCATAACGTGATGAATACCAGGAAGCCCGTTTGCAGATGGAGGTCCCTCGGTAAAAATAAAAGGGGGCTGTCCCTCACGTGTGTCAACAGATTTTTGAAAAACTTGATGTGTTTTCCAATAACTTAATACTTCATCTGCAATAGCAGGTAAATTTAAACTCTTATAGGTAGGATATTTTTGGCTCATTTTAATGCTAGTAAAATTAAGTTGCCAAAGATAATAAAAAGTTGTTTGTTTTTATCAATACTTAATTAACTAATTAAGATGGTAGATTCAGTCTGTAAATCCAATTGTTTTATTGCTAATAATGTATATTTTTTATCGTTATTCTTACATTTCGTAAGAGGCTTTTTAGTTTAAGCTAATGCTTTTACTAGTAGTAGCCTATTCGTAATTGTAGTTTTAAATATTCTCTATTAACTATACCGTATGTTAAAAATATTAACTTTAAGTATCTTTGTATGTAAATACTACCTTTCACTCAATTTAATTAGTAAAGTATAAACATAGTGCTTTCATTGGGAAGTAAAGAATGGAAAGGATTTTCTACCATTCTTTTTACTTCTTTTTTAGTTATTTTAATACACTTAAAAGTTGTACTTACTAATTCAAATCAGGAAATTAATTTTTATTTTTCTTAGCGTACAGCATTTGCGTTTCTTTATCAGAAAGATTTTGATTTCTAATCACATTAAAACCTTTATTTTCTAATAAAGATACCATACTTGAAACTGTATTATCTTGATAGGGATGACATTCCATAATTATTTTTTTAACACGGTTTAAAATACTGTCATCAGATTGTATAATTTCAAATTCGGCACCTTCACAATCTAATTTTAAAAAATCAATGGTTTTAATTTTATTATTATCGCAAAATTCTGTTAATGTGATTGTATCTACCTCTATTTTATTGTCAGATTGTGTCTTTAAATGAAAAGAGTGTCCTCCTGTGTTATTGTCAGGAGATAAAAATAAAGTTTTATGTCCTTTAGAACCTGCAATTGCTTTATTATAGACTGTTATATTATCACAGTGATTAAGCAATTTATGTTTTTCTAAAATCTTGTAGTTTTCTATAAAAGGTTCAAACGCAAAAATTTCCCCTGTTTTATTAAGTTTGGAGGCATAGGTGCTAAAAATACCAATGTGAGCCCTTATATCAATTACAGTGTCTCCTTCCTCAACCTTAATGCCGTGTTGATTGTAGATATCCATAACCCAAACTTCTTTAATAACG
>DQTE01000019.1 GCA_015662905.1 Crocinitomix sp.
AGTGGTTACAAACCACTTAAATATTCCACTTTTCTATAAGGCTAAAAATAACTAACAGGCGTCTACTTGCGTGGCGTCATAACGATTTATGTATGAGTAGTGGCGATTAAGAAGTACTACTTTTCGGATAAGCACAAATGTACAAAAAAAGCACAAACTTTACAGTTTGCACTTTCCTTAGCCATTACTTATACATTTTGTTGTAAAGCGTTTTTACTTCACACGCAATCTTATTTCGCTTAGTTTTTCGTCTATTAATAGTTGCCCATCACGATAAACTTCTCTTAATTCTCCTTGCTTTTCTTCTTCCCAACTTACTTGGTCAATTAGTTTATATTCTCCATTTTCTTTGATGATTTTCATCAAACCTTTTGCTGATTTTTTTGTTCCATCATCTGTTATTGGGTCTTTATAAATTTCACGTCCTTCTCCTGCTACTTCTCCATAAGTTGCTTTCATTGCAAAACCAAATGTATCTCTCGTGTTGTATTGATACGTAAACGAACCAATTCCTAATACTACATTTGTAGATGCAAATCCTTTTTCTTTTAATCGTTCACAAATTTGAGTTGCTCTGTCAAGTGTTATACTGTCACCATAAATTGCTCCAATATGACTATCTAATTCTTTGTATCCTTTTTCGTTAGTTACTCCTCCGAATGTTTCCCAAAGTAATTCAATGACACCTTTTCTTTCTTCTATTGTTTTTCCATTTGGATTTCCACAAATTATATCAACTGGGTCACCACTATCTGGACGAACTACAACCTTTCCATCTCTTGCTAAAACTTCTTGTTTTAAGTTTGGAAGATATTCTGTTAAAACTTTCCATAAATCCCAAGTGTCAGAAACTATCGAAACTATTCCGTTTGGATAAACCTCTGTTATTAAGCGTTTGAATGTTTCCTGTTCGCCTAAATTTGTTCCCATACACATTACAGAGTGTTCTGTAGCAGCAACTGAACCTCCAATTAATTCTGTTTCAGAATTTGCATTATAATACTCTTCTAAAAAATCGACTGTTGGAATTGTATCAGTTCCTGTGAAACTTAATAAATGACCTGCCGAACTCATTATTGATGCTTCTAAACCTGCCATTCCTCTCATTGAAAAATCGTGTCCTTGCCAATCTACAAATTCAGGAATTGAAGATGTTTCTTTTGCATATTTATCTAATATTATTCTGTATTGTTTTGCTAAAGTTGCTGAATTACAAGGCAACCAAACTGTTGTTGAAAGTAAAGTTTCAAAATAGTTTGTTAACCAAAAGAATTGAGGTAATGTATTATACATTGTAAACATTGGTACTTTAATTGGAACAGAAACGCCTTCTGGTAATGCTTTAATTACCATAGGAATGTAACCTAAATCGTGTAATTCTTCAATGTGTTCTATTCCAACTTTATTTTCACCTAAATAGTTATTAATACGTCTGCTGTATTTTTTACATATTTCTGCTTTTGGTTTATCAAAAAAATTCTCTTGAAATTCTTGTATTAAATATCTTTTAATAAAGTATTGCAATCCAAAGAATACAACTTTATCAATCCCTTCAATTCTACTTTTTCTTGGTGTCCAATTTGAATATACTAATGTTGTTTCATTTGGATATTGTCTTCTGTGGTCAACTTTGTAACCATCTGTATATAATAATGGGTTCATAATTTTACGTTTTATATTATTTCTGAAATATTTATTTGTTTTACTTGATTTGTGGTTTCAATACCTTTAAAAGAATTAGTTGTAAATATAATTTCAAATTCTTTTGACAGTTCTTCTAATCCTTTACTGAAAATACCGTGACTTACTGCTAAATATAATTTCCCTGCATTTTTTGCTTTCAATTCTTTAGCAAGACCTAAAAAAGTTCCACCACCATCACAAATATCATCAACTATTAAACAATCTTTTCCCTGTAAATCATCTGTATAAACTTTAAAACCTGATAATTTTCCTGTTTTTACATTTCTTGATTTGGAACATTCAATTACTTCATAGTTTTGAAGATAAGAAGCAACTTTATAAATCTTTTTTAATGCTCCGCCATCAGGCGATATTAAAAGTGTGTTTTTATCGAGTGTTTTAATTACGTTTTCAATAAATTGATGATTTTCAATTACGTTACAGTTATTTAATAAAGCAGATGTTACTTCTGAATGCGGATCAAATATGGTAATTGAATTTAAGTATAGGTTATTAATAAGTTCTGCATAAACCTTTACTGATAATGCTTCTCCTTTAACCATTAATCTATCTTGTCTTGCAGCAGGGAAATAAGGCATAAATAGGTTTATTTTTTCTACTTCCATATTTCTCAAAGCGTTTACTGCGACAAGTAGTAAACCTATATCATTAAATGATTTAATTCTATGCGTTATAAAAACCTCTTTTGTTGTTGTTAAATCATCAAGAATTTTAATGTGAGGTTCTCCACCTGAAAAAGTAAAACTTTCAAAAGCAATTACTTTTTTATCTGGGTAAGGATTGAATGAGTTGTCTAAATTTAGTATCATTTGCGTTAATTTTACACAAATGTAATTGCTTTATTTTGATTAAAAAAATATTTGCGTAAATATTACGCAAATTTAATTTCAAAATGAAAGCCATTTTGCTCTAACTCTCTGTATTTCTTATTATTGAATTTGTACAGTTTTGCTGGTCTTCCACTTCCTATATTTTGAAACTCTGTTGTTTCTTGTAGGATTTCAAAACTTAAAAGTTTTTTTCTGAAATTTCGTCTATCAATTTTTTTTGATAGAATTGTTTGATATAGGTTTTCTAAATCAGAAAACGGAAATTTTGAATTGAGTAATTCAAATCCAATTGGCTGATAGTTAATTTTGGCTTTTAAACGCTCTAATCCTTTTGTGATTATATCTTTATGGTCGAATGCTAATTTTGGAATGTCATTAATATCAAACCACTTAGCATCTATTGCGTCAGTATCTGCTTTTAAAGAATAGTTCTTAGGGTTTATTAAAGCGATATAAGAAACTGCAATTACTCTTGCTCGTTCGTCACGATTTATTGCTCCAAAAGTGTACAACTGTTCTAAATAATTGGCTTTTACTCCTGTTTCTTCATTAAGTTCTCTTATAACTGCTTGTTCAAGCGTTTCTGCATCTTTTACAAATCCACCTGGTAATGCCCATTTGTTTGTAGTAGAGCCAAATTTCTGTTGAATGAGTAAAATTTTAAGTTTATTGTCAGAATATCCGAATACAACAGCATCAACAGCAACTTTTATATTTTGATGAATTTTCATTTATGCGTATATTTTACACAAATGTACGGAATTTTATTCTAATGCTTTACAACGTCTAGGCTATGGTTAGTACGGGATTTCGAAGGACTGAACTTTCGATTTAGCACTTAGCCAAATTTTAATTTTTTCTTTA
>DQTE01000146.1 GCA_015662905.1 Crocinitomix sp.
AAATACCTTAGAATTGGATTGTTATTTTTCTTTTTTTTAATGTTAACCTTAGGTATCATCAGTTACTATATGGTAGAGAAACAGTAATTAATTTCTCTGCTTATTTTTCTTCTTTTTTCTATTATCTTTTTTGCGTTGACGTTTTTTCTTTTTGTTGACTTTTACACGTTCTTTAGTTCTTTTCTTCTCGTATTGATAGGTCTCTTTATTAATAGTTTTTACTTCACTATTAAATTTTATTTTTCCCGACTCTATGTCTCTTATAATGGCTTCTAAAACATATTCTTTTCGTGGATTGTAATTTTCTTTGATATTCTGCTCATACATTTTCCCCATTAAATTAAAGATAGCAGCATCTTTTCTACCTTTATAAATTCTAATAATGTCGTAAACGGTCATACCTGTTTCACGCGCAATTAATTTCATTAATACCTTACCTTCAGATATATACATATCCAATATCACATATTTAAAATCAGATTTTAAGGTCTTATAGGATTGTTTTAAAAATTTATTTCTTTTACGTCTCTTTTCTATTGATGCCAAATCATTATTCATTTTATCTAATAAATCTGCGGCAAATAGAGCATAGGGATAAACCTTAATAACTGTTGGTTTTAGTCTTCTATATTCATTCAAAAACTTTTGGTCAACAATTTTTACCTCATTACCAATAACTGTTTTTAAACTATCATCAGTTTGAGCCAAAATTACATTTACCCACAAAAAACCAACCACTACTACAAAAGTTTTCATTGTTATAAACATTTTATAATTTTACAATTATTGGTAAAGCAAAAAGCGTACCTTTAGTAAAATTACATTTTTTTTCTTATACTTGCATCACAATTAATATCAAAATCTATGAAAAATATCTCTTTTTTAACAATTTTAGGGCTTTTTCTGTTATTTTCGTGTAACAATACAGAGGAAGATACACAAAATATTGATGATTTAACTGATACAGTTACTGTTCAACAAATAGATTCCACAACAATAGAAATTGATACAACTTCTGTTTTACCTGATTCCTTACAAGAGGCAGGCTATGTTGATGAATCAGAGGAAAATGAAAAAGAAATTGAAAAAAAATACGGTAAACAATGGGATTTTTGTGATTGTGTAGTTAAAAATGATTCCATTAATAAAGTTTTTGAAAAAGACCTATCAGATGAAGATTTTGACAAAGCCTTTGCAAGGAGTGCAGAAATAGATAAACATTGTAAAGAACTAATTACTGCACCAAACACCACACCTGATGAACGAGCAAGACACAAAAGAAAAGTTAGAAAATGTTTAAAAGCAGCAGGAATTAAATAACACATTCAAAATAACAATGGAAATACATCATATCAGTTCAAAAAATATCTCATTACAAACCATAAAAGAAATAATTGATAAAAAACTACAAATTAAACTTTCAGAGGAATCCAAACATAAAATTACAAAGTGTAGAACTTATCTTGACAAAAAGTTAGAATCTAATGATATTTACTATGGCATAAATACAGGGTTTGGATCTCTGTGTAATACAGTTATATCAAACAATGATTTGAGTCAACTACAAAGAAATTTAGTGATTTCACACGCTTGTGGTGTTGGAGAAGAAGTACCACAAGAAATTGTAAAATTAATGATACTTTTAAAAGTTCAAGGTTTAAGTTACGGACATTCTGGGATTCAACTACAAACTATTGAACGGTTGATAGATTTTTACAATCAGGATATCATTCCAGTAGTCTATCAACAAGGGTCGTTGGGAGCCTCAGGAGATTTAGCACCGCTTGCTCATTTATCGCTTCCGCTAATTGGTGAAGGTGAAGTTTATTTTAAAAGTAAAAAAGTGCATTCTTCCGAAATGTTAAAAACTATGGATTGGCAACCAATCACCTTAAAATCAAAGGAAGGATTAGCCTTACTTAATGGTACTCAGTTTATGAGTGCTTATGGTGTTTGGAATTGTATTCAAGCCGAAAAATTATCTTTTACTGCCGATTTAATTGGTGCTATGTCCCTTGAAGGGTTTGATGGTAGAATTGAGCCTTTTAATGAAAATGTAAACTTGGTTCGAAATCAAATTGGACAAATTGTTACGGCAGAAGTCTATAGAAACATTTTAAAGGGGAGTGAAATTATTGCGCAAGATAAAAAACACGTACAAGACCCCTACTCTTTTAGATGTATCCCTCAAGTACACGGTGCTACAAAAGATGCTATTGCTTATGCAAAAGACATTGTTGAAAGAGAAATCAATGCAGTAACCGACAATCCTACCATTTTTCCTGATACTGACGAAATTGTTTCTGCGGGTAATTTCCACGGACAACCCTTGGCACTATCTGCCGATTTTTTAGCCATAGCTTTAGCCGAATTAGGCAATATATCTGAAAGACGAACCTATCAACTAATTAGTGGAAAAAGAGGATTGCCAGACTTTTTAGTTAAAAATCCAGGATTAAATTCAGGGTTTATGATTCCTCAATATGCAGCTGCTTCTGTAGTTAGCCAAAATAAACAATTGGCAACCCCAGCAAGTGTAGATTCCATTGAGTCTTCAAATGGGCAAGAAGACCACGTAAGTATGGGAGCCAATGCAGCCACAAAATGTTATAAAATAATAGAAAACTTGAAGAAAATTTTGGCTATAGAACTTTTTAACGCTACTCAAGCTGTTGAATTTAGACGCCCTTTAAAATCATCAACTACCATAGAAAACATAATTTCTAAATACAGAAAAGTGGTATCATTTGTTGATGATGATAAGTATATGCATCCGGAAATTATAAAAACAATTAAATTTTTAGAAAACTTAATTTAATCTTAAAATGGAAAACTTTACAGAAACAGAAATAACCCCTACCCCAACTTTAAAAGAACAAAGAGGTAGTTTTTTAAGTGTACTATGTGCTTTAACTTGGGTATCAACTGGACTAAACGCTTTTACTGCCATTATTTCCTTAGCAGGTGGAAAAGCTAAAGTTCAAAACACAATTGTAGAATCTGAAGAATTGTTAGAAAATACTGATAATGAAATAATGTATGGTGTATTAGAAGCAACTATAAAACAAAACTATGTTATATTAGAGGTTTTTTACCCATTTTATCTCAGTACTTTGATTTTTGCTGCATTGGGAGCTTATGCGGCATACTTAATGTATAACTTAAAAAAAACAGGATTTTACATATACATAGCCTATAGTGTTCTGTTTTCTTTACATCCTTATTTTTTTATGAATAATATAGCATACATAGAGTTGGGTGTTATTTTTGCTTTTGCGATAAGTTTATTGTTTATCATACTCTACGCCGTAAATTTAAAGAGAATGACAAACTAAATACATATTTTTTACGTTTGTTTAATATGATGACCAAATTTATTTACATATTTCTAATTGGCTTTTTTATTATAGCTTGTAAAAAAGATGAAACTACAATCAATTTAGGTTATCAATACTTTCCTGTTAAAGAGGGACTCTACAAAACCTATCAAGTGATGAGTATTGTTCACGACAATCCTGTAAATGTTCACGATACAACAATTTTACAAATAAAAGAAACCATAGGAGAAGCCTATACAGATGAAGAAGGTGAAACAGCTCATAAATTATACCGTTATAAAAGATTTTCTGACACAAGTAATTGGCAAATTAAAGATGTATGGTCTATTAAACTAACGTCAACCACTGCTGAAGTTGTAGAGGAAAATAAACGTAGAATAAAAATGACTTTTGCTATATCTTACACCCAAAAATGGAACGGAAATGCACTTAATAATGATGATAAAGAGGAGTGCTATTACACAAACATAGCAGAACCATATACACTGGATAACGGAATAACTTATGACTCAACAGTGATTGTAGAACATTTAAACAACTTAAATTATATTGAATACCTTAGACATTATGAAATATATGCTGCAAATGTTGGAATGATTTACTCAGTGAATAAAAATATCAATATAAACAACGGAGATACTCTGAATATTGAAAAAGGAACTGAAATATATTACTCACTCATTGATTACGGACAAGAATAATGACTAAAATATTTAAAAATAACGTTTCTGCTCACAAAAGTAAACTCAATTTAAAACAATCACTTAAAGATTCAGTTAAAAAATTATCCTTAACTCAAAAAATACTCTTTACTCTCTATCTTATTTCATTTTTGTTAATTCTTATTGGCATTATAGTTAAACATTCCCAATAATGGTGTACTGTTTGCATTTGCAGTATAAGATGTTTATGGTTTTAAGGTAATAGATTATCAATTTAACTTATCTTCCTGTCTTCGCACACCTGTCTAATATCAGGTAGATTCACCACGATTATAAAAAGTTAATTACCTTATATTCAAGATAAAAGCAGTTTTTTTAGTTTGTTTTAAATGTGTAGTGCCTTGATAAAAAATCAACACACTGTATATCTACGTATTAACTTAAAAAATGTGCGAAGTCAGG
>DQTE01000172.1 GCA_015662905.1 Crocinitomix sp.
AAGGAAAGAAAATACGTGCGTAAATCATTATTGTCTCATATAGCGGGAAACTTCATTTCAGAATATGAAAATGTAGCAAATAGCAGTATTTCTTATTTGTTAAATGAATATCCCGCTTCTCGAATTGCACTAAAGCAACTAATTGAAGTTGAGGAGGTTCCTTCATATTACGTCACAGAGTTATCAACAGATTCCAATGGAAGACCTGATATAACTGGACTGGATTATGAGGGGCAGAAAGTAGTTATAATTGAAGGAAAATTCTGGGCGAATTTGACTGAAAATCAACCAGTAAATTATCTAAAAGAGTTAAGTAGTGGTGGCAAGCTACTTTTCCTTGCTCCAGAGAAAAGACTCTCCTCTTTAAGATTAGAGCTAGAAAAAAGATTAGAAGGTGCTGATTCAAGAGTTATTGTTTTTTCTTGGAACGGCTTTATTGATTTAATAGAACAAGAAAATAATAAAGACCATAACCCTTTGCTGGCTTCAGATTTACTTCAACTAAAAGAACTTTGTAACAAAATGGATTCAGAGGGTATGCCTCCTTTGAGCCAATCTGATATTGACCCAATGAATGGGCGAGTTGCTACACAATTTGCAGATATAATTGATGAATGTAACTCTGTATTAAGAGAGTGGCAATACTCAGACTTTTCAGGTTTAAAAACTACAAGCTTTAAACATGGTCATGGCTTTTATTTTTATGCTTATGGGTTAGCGTGTTTTCTTAGTTTTAACAGCCATCATTGGTTTGTAAAAGAGAACCATGCTCCTTTTTGGTTGCATATTAAAACGGGGGAGTGGGTTGAATCTGAAAAAATTGCTCATGCTTTAAATTCCTTTGATTCTGCTAACTCTGATGGTTGTGAATATGGTATTACATTGCAATCAGGAATGGATAAAGACCAGATAACAAATCATATTTTCACTAAAGTAAAAGAAGTAACAAAATATTTAAACGAAAAAATAAATAATGAGTAGTTTATCTAATCAATTAGAGCAGTTCATTGCTCAAACAGAATGGACTTTTGCAAAAACCTACGCAAAAACATGGCCTCATGAGTACGTTGTCAGAGACAGAGTAGAAGAAGATTTATTTTTACAGTTTGTTAGACATATCAGGGAACAGGGCTATGAGGGAAAGTTTTATAAAAAAGCCATAACGTACTTCGACAATAACAATATGGTTTATTGGACAATGGGTGCGCCGATTGAGGAAACAACAATAATTAATCGGTGTAACAAAGAGCAGAGTTATGAATATCGTTTAGCAAATAATGACTTGCCCAAAAAATAATAAAATATAACAAGCCAATTAAAAATCGACCCACCTAAGCTGGGCTTCTTCGGAATCAACGTATTGTGTTATAGTTTTGATTTACCAATGTGCTTTGTGCCAATGTTTCGGTGGATCGCTTTATTGGGGCGTTATGTCTCTGCGAGGCAAAAGCATTAACCTCATACAATTTAAGAATTAAATAATATGATGCTATTAAGCACTAAAGCACAAAGAATACTAAAATTCCTACAGGAATGGTCCTCTGAAAAGCATATATATGACATTGAACGTGTACATAATATGGAAATTTACAAGGAGCTAGAAGAATACCCTTATTATTTAGAAGGAATGTGGGATATAAATCTAACAAAATATTTTAACGATACTTTTTATTGCTTTTCTACCGAGGGAGGAACAGGCTATTTTAGCTTTTGGCAGTATCCAAAATTAAAGGCTGAAGCACCAATTGTACTCTTGGCAAATAGTGGGGGTATATCTACAATGTTGGCAGCCAATCTTAATGATTTGGTTTGTAAAATGATACACAACATAGGTTTTAATGCAGGCTGGAAATGGGGAGAGATAAACGACATACCTACATTTGAAGAATTAGAAGAATGGTATGATGAGTTGGCAGATGATTATGAAGAAGAAATCAGTATAGAAAAAGTTAAAGTATTAATGGAAAAAGACAGGCAATTATTTAAGGAAAGAGCACTTAAAATCATTGACTTTTTAAACGAGGAGCAAATAGAAGACAACATTAAAAAGCATCCAAACTTTGTCAATAGAGTCCAACAATACCAATATAAAAATGATGAGGTGCTTTGGTTAAAACGCGAAATAAAAAGCGAAGAAGAGTTTTCGAAGCTACTTACCTCCTGGACAAAAGTAGATAATACAGACTATGATAAAAATTATACCCTATATAGTTTAGAAAAAGTTATTGCTGCAGTAAAAGGCAATTACCCTAACTATTATCAGTCGAAATTATTCCAAGATTGGATGGTGAAAAATAAAGAATGATTCTGTCAGGATTAAAAAATTTAATGCTGGAATCAATTTTTAAGTTAAGCACTTTATACATTAATGGAAAGTAAACAGAGGTCTCTTAAAGTAAGGAGTTTCCTTCTACCAATACGTAGCAAAATTAAGGTTCTATTACAACAATATAAACAAAATGAGTATATACAAACATATATCAAACAATCTGAACACCTTGTTAAGGCTTGGTCTCAGGTTGAAGATTACAATTGTGTTGTAAACCGTATTGAAGTAGATGAAAAGTTATTCTATTCTATATTTTATAATCCTGAAACAAATATTATTTATGGAGCTTTGCTCAGTGTAAAAAATGAATTTGTGGCTGATTATTATATTGAGGTATAAAATATCATTAACGCAGTCAATTACGTTAAGTTTGAGCTAGGTAATTGAAAATATATATAAAAACATAAATCGGGTAAGGGCTAGTTTCTCTCTAACCCTCCCCACACCACCCCTCATGCGGCTCCGCAAGGGGCGGTTCACTAGCCG
>DQTE01000161.1 GCA_015662905.1 Crocinitomix sp.
CACAACAACAGGAATCGTTAAAATTGGGAGTTTTTGTTGTCCTTTATATTTTGCTTTATGTTCTTGAATTTTTGCTTGCAACCAAGCTTCCTGCTGGTCTAAAGTCCCTAACTCAGGATGCTGTGCTCTTAATAAGGAATCTGCTTCCATGGTTGCACAACGTACAACGCCATTATGAGATATAGATTTATGAATAACACTGGATACTGTTTTCTGGTTTTGCCCAAACAAAGGCATCAACAACAATAAGATACTGAATAAAAATGTAATTTTTTTCATCTTTAGATATAAGTTTTTTGATTTCGCTCACAAGTTACAACAAAAAAAAACACTAAAAAAAAATGGTGGTTTTGTATAATAATGAGTCCTAAATTTAATGCTAATATCTTGCAAATCCAGGTAATTTTTTTGTAGGTATTCTATACCCTAAAAATAATTCGTGTGTGCCTGAAGAATAATTTCTAATGTCAGTTGTTGTGAAGTCATAAGAATACCCAAAAACAAAATTTTCATATATTATACCTGCCATTGCACTAACAGATTCTTGGATTCTCCACGAAAGCCCACCCCAAAACATATCTTTGTAATGTACCCTTGTTGAAACATCAAACTGCACTGGCGCATTCATTGTAGCTTTCATTAAAAATGCAGGCTCTACATCCCAATCAGAGTTAGCTTCAATTCTATAACCGCCACTAAAAAAGTAGTGACGTGTTTGCTTACTTAAACTATTAAGTGAGTCGGTAAACTTATACTTATTTTGGAATAACTGAGGTGCTGAAACACCAACATAAAATTCATCAGAATAAAAATAAGCTCCAAAATCTGCATCAAAATTAGTAGAACTATACCCTGCTTGATTTAAAGTTAGGTCTGTTGAGCTTACTAGATTAAAATTACTAGTGTTCAATCTGTGCTGATTCATCATAAAAGACATTCCTAAGCTTAAATGATAATCTCTATCAATTTCAATATGATAGGCGTAAGAACCTTGCACGCTTACTCTGCTTAAAGGCCCTAATTTATCATTGTAAACTTTTAGACCTGCACCATGGTGACCTTGAATATTCATGTGTGTAGAAATCTGCTGTGTTGACGGGGCCTCTTCAAATCCAACCCATTGTTGTCTGACTTGTAAAGAAATTGGCATATAATCATATGCACCAGCAGCAGCAGGATTAATATTGTAATTATCAATCATATATTGGCTAAAAAAAGTTAACTGTTGCGCATTAGAATTAATGCTTATTAACAGTACGGCTATTAATACTATTCTGTTTTTCATGCTATTTTTTTTATTAAAATTATCTTATAATTGTTAATGAACCTTGGAAAGTTTGTTCTTCTGTACCATTATTTTTTACGGTAACAATATAGTAATATATACCTGACGGCAGTTCTTTTCCTTTGTAGGTTCCCTTCCAATCGTTGTTGTAATTATCAGATTCAAAAACTAGCGTACCCCAACGGTTAAAGACTTTTACTAAGGTTTCATCATATCCATTAATTCCAGTTACCACCCATGTGTCATTTTCGCCATCACCGTTTGGTGATATTGCATTATGAACTTCTAAACATTTATCAGCATCAAAAGATACTACAACTGCCTTTGTTTTTTCACAACCAGAATTATCCATTACTGTAACTGTGTAAATGTTTTCTGTCACATTAGTGATTGACAAATCTTGCTCACCGTTATCCCATGAGTAAACATAAGGTGGATTACCACCAACTACAGAATCTACCACAGCATACCCATCTGCTTCACCTTTACATGAAACATTAGTGCTAGATGCGTAAACAATCATGTTATTTGACCCTCCTCCTACTAAAGCAGAACCGTTTTGCGAACACCCATTTCCATCAGTAACAGTATAATCATAACTTCCTCCCGACAAGCCTGTTACAGCAGAAGTATTTAATGTAGCATCATGCACCCAAGAATAAGTATAAGTACTGTTTCCGCCTGTAACTGCTAAAGAAATCTCTCCATTTGCTGCTCCACAACTTGCATCAACCACATTAGCTGTTATTACAATTGCTGAAGGGGCATTCACTGTAACAGATTGAGAAGCAACACATCCATTTCCATCAATAACATTTACGGTATAATTACCAGCTATTAAACCTGTAAAATTTCCCGTAGATTGTTGATTTACACCATCTAAATCATAGGTTAGAGATGTTCCTGTAGCAGTTACAGTAATTGTTCCATCACTGTTACCTGCACAAGTAACGTCAACTGTTGTTACATTAGTAATGCTAGGACCTGGCGTATTTGTGATTGTAGCTTGGGTAAAACTTTGACATCCACTACCATCCTGTACAGCTACATTGTATGTTCCGGCCGTTAATCCAGTAAAAGTATTTGAGCTAACATAATTTGCACCATTATCTATTGAATATTGAATTGGATTTGAAGCTCCATTTGCAGTTATTGTTATTTCACCATTTGCATTACCACATGTTTCATCAACCACAGTTGTAGTAACTGTAAATGTTGCAGGATCACTTAGTGATATTATTGAGTTATCAGTAAATGAACAACCGTTGATATCAACAACAAAATTAGAATAAGTACCTGCAGACAAGTTATTTATCAAGATATCTCCACTAGCATTAGAGGTCATTGAACTTGGTCCAACTGTTGAGCCATTATTTGAATAAGTTACTTGATATGTAGTGTTATTTTGCAAACCAACTAATGTTATAACACCATCTGTACCACCACAAGTTGTAGGATCTGTTGATGAAACTGTAAAAGAAGGTGTTTGGTTAACAGTTACAGTTATTTGATCAGTATTTGAACAACCGTTAGCGTCTGTCCCTGTTACGGTATAAGTTGCAGTAGTTGCTGGCGTAAAAACCACACCATCTGTTACACCATTGTCCCAAGTATAAGTTTGAGCTCCGCTACCTGTTAAAGTTACAGGATCTCCAGAACATATAGATGTGGCAGTAGCGCTTGCAACTACTGTTGGATTTGCATACCATGTTACAGGTGTTCCTGCTGCAACAGACAAACAAGGGTCTGTCATATCTACCACACCGCCACCAGTATCATCACCACTAATTGCCGATATATAATAAGTAGTACCTAATGTCATTCCTCCAGAAAAGTTAAATGTAGGTGAATTAGCTGTTGAAATTACAGTACCTAAAGTTGTACCTGAAGCATCATGTAAAACAAACTGTAAAGCATCATTTCCATCATCTACATTATCTCCGTTATGTGTTGCTGTTTGATTTCCAGTACCACATAAACTTAAAGGTGTAATATCCATTGTGCCTGCATTGGTAACACAAACAGGTCCAATACAGAAGTTATCTGTTTGACTATTTGTATAGCTATTACCTGCCACATTAACAAGCGTGTTTCCTGTACCATCCTCTGTCAGAGTGTAACTACCTACAGTAGTACAACCACTACCTCCTCCCATTCCATCACCATAATCATCATACACTACTAAATCATAACATCCTGGTGATAAGCAAGCCGTTTCAATAACTGTTATTTCATTTCCATAAGCACCTGCATCTCCGGCAGCAGCTGTTTGACCTCCCCCTGGTGGAATTGTTGTCCCAATATTACCTCCAGAAGAGACAACATTACTACTTGCGTCAACAATCTCCCAATACACTTCATATCCCCAACAATCGGTATTTATAGTTAGCGTGACTCCGTTTCCATTCTGTATTGTAAAAGTAACAGATGTTCCATCATTTCCTGTATTCGAATCTGCAACCCCATTAGGTAAATTTGTTGAAGCGTTAAATGTATGTG
>DQTE01000029.1 GCA_015662905.1 Crocinitomix sp.
AAAGAGGAATACATCCAAACTAGTTTTTCTTGTTCTCTAATATAATCACTCATTAAAGCACTTGTGCCTTCATCTCCAATTGTAGAAGATTCATTTAGCAGTATTCTTTGTTTGGATAACAAAATTTTAAACGAATTTAATATTTCACTCATTGCGATGTCTCCTGTAAAACTTTTGGTAAATTCTTTAATTTCTGATAATTTTACGTATTGTGAAAAATTATGTTCTGGTGTTCCTCCTAAAGTTAAAATACGTTCGGCTACATCATCAATTTTTATAAACAAATCGTTGTATAATTCTTCAAATTTAAGATGTAATTCAAAAAAGTTACTTCCTTTAATTTTCCAGTGAAAGCCTCTTACGTTTTGATAAAAAATAGAGTACGTAGATAATAATTCATTCAATTCTGTAATTAATTTTTCTGTTTTTGACTTATCAAGTCCTATTTGATTTAATGTGTTTTTCATTATATTTATGTTTTTAATTATTTTATACCACAAAGATACTCGCTAACTAAAACTTGCAACTATAAATATAACTGATTTTTTTTATATTAATATCAATTTTAACTATACTCAATTAATATAAAGTAATTCTATAATAGTGCATTTTTCACTTCAATAATTTGAGCTACAATACTAACTGCTATTTCTTCTGGTGTTTGACTTTTTATTGATAATCCAATTGGCGCATAAATATTATCTAAATCAAGTTTCAATATTCCATCAGACAACATCATTTCAAACATTGTTTTTATTTTAGCTTTTGAGCCTAAAACACCTAGATATTTAAATTTTTTATTGCTTTGTATCAATTTACTTAAAACCAATTTATCACTAGTAAATTTAGTTGTCATTATTATTACATAGGTATTTTGCTCAACTAAATCTGTTGTATTTTTATAATCTATGACTTGTTTTTTCATCACAAAATCATTTTCATTAAACGTGTTTAAATTATCTCGATCATCAAATAAAACAACATTAAAATTTAATGTGTCTAATAATTTAGAAATCGCCAAACCAACATGACCAGCTCCAATTATGTATACTTTTTCTTTATAGTTTAATTGTTCTTTATAAAGCCAATCTTTATTAGATGTTTTTGTGAAATCAAACCTTGTTTCTGATCTCTTTTCCTTAAAATTTACACCATTTGGAGATAAGGTTAAAAAACCTTCTTTGTTAGTTACGAAACTCTTAATAATTTTTTTAATTGTTGGTATGTCCTTTTTATTTAAAGGATGAAAAACAACCGTTTGTTCACCAGAACAAATCATACCAGAGCTATCTTTTTTTCCTTTGCCTTGATGTATTTGTCGCTTGAATAAGATTTCTAATTTTTCTACTTTTAAATCTCTTTTAACTTTTTCTACAAATTGATACTCCATAATTCCGCCACCAATAGAACCAGAAATGAAACCATCTTGTGATACAAACATTTTAAAACCTTGTCGTCCTGGTGAACTACCAATATTTTCAACAACGGTTAATAAATATACGTTTTGATTATCTTGTAATTTTGTAAGAAGTTTTTTATAGAATTCCATATTAGTTATGAGTTATGTAATGATCGTTAAACTGTCTTCTATCTTCCGACTTTTTTATCCAAACCAACTTTCGCTAAAAGCATAATAAATAGCCATAAGTCCAGAAAAAATAGCACTAGCCATAAAACGCCAATCCAATTTTATTTTATTTTGAATGATATAATTTGCTATTGATGAAATTGGAATATTTACCACAAACGACCAAAAAGCAATGGTGAATAAATTCATATTAATTGCTTCGTAATGTTGAGAAAATAATTTGATAAAAAATAAATGTCTTGCAATCCATAAAGGATTAAAATAAACAATAGCCAAGAAAGTTTTATTAAGTGATTTATTTATTCCTTTTAAATGAGCTGTTTTTTTGTCAATCCATATAAAATAATTAGGGATTTCAAAAGCATAAATTGTAGCTCCAATAAATAGCATTCCTAATAATCTTATCCACAAAAACTGATCTAACATAACAGATGCTATAGTATCTCCAAGACTATAAATTATTGCTCCTTTTAGTATGTTTTGTTTAGTGTATATCAATTGTTGTTTTATTTGTTGACTCTCAAAATATCGAAGTTTATTGTCATTGTGAGCGATAGCGTAGCAATCTTTTTATTAGTTTTAAGCTTATTTATTATTTAACAGATTACTTAGGGTTGTTTCTTCCTCGTAATGACAGGTGCAACTGACTTTGGTTTTTCCGTCTTTTCTTCTGCCTTTGGTATTCAAACTCAAATACTAGTGTCTTTTGCCTTTTCACTCTTCGTTAACTCACTAACTATACAAACTCATCAACACTTTTTCAGGTGTAAATGGTGAATGAAATTTTATTTTATGTTTAGGATTAAAAGCTACAACAGCTTGTTGAATAGCAAAATATGCTCCAATTCCATACATTAAAGGTGGTTCGCCTACGGCTTTTGATTTTAAAATTGCCATATCGTTTCCTGGAGTTTTTAATGGAATAACTTCTACTTTTTTAGCGGCCGAAAACACATCAGGTATTTTATATGATGATAATGTATTGGATAATAATCTACCTTCTTTATTATAAGCAATCTCTTCCATAGTCATCCAACCAATTCCTTGTGCCAATGCGCCTTCTACCTGACCAATATCAATACCTAAATTCATTGTTTTTCCAAAATCATGTACAATTTGAACTTTATCAATTTCATAAGTTCCACGCATACAATCAACAGTAACTTCGGTTATTGCAGTTCCATAAACATGATATGCAAATGGATGTCCTTTTTCTTTTGTTTTATCAAAATGAATTATTGGTGTTGCATAATGTGCGTTTTCTGTTAAAGCAACTCGTTCTAACATAGCTTGATTGATTACTTCTTCCCAAGACATTGTATTTACTTTCCCATTTTTAAAAACAACCTTATCCTCATTAATTGGCATCATTTTAGCAGCAACTACTGTCAAGCGTTTTTTAAGAGAATTACAAGCCATTTGAACTGCTTTTCCGTTTAAATCAGCTGTTGCACTTGCAGCAGTTGGCGATGTATTAGCAACTCTTGTTGTGTTTGTGCTTTCCAATTTTACTTTGTCTGGAGTAATTCCTAAAGTTTGACAAGCAACTTGCAACATTTTTGTATTTACACTTTGTCCCATTTCAACAGCTCCAGTACTTACACCAACACTTCCGTCTTGATAAATATGTATTAAAGCTCTTGCATGATTCATAGGCGTATTTGTAAACGAAATACCAAAAGTGATTGGCATTAATGATAATCCTTTTTTAAGGCGTTTATTTTCTTGATTGAATACTTTAATTTTAGATTCTATTTTTTCTAATTCAAATTGTTTTATGGCTGAATTCCAAGAATTTTTCATTTCTACTTTAGTCGCAATTTGCCCGTAAGAAAATTCATCATTTTCACTGATTAGATTTTTTTCTTGAATAATACGTTTATCAATTCCTAAATTATTGGCAACTTCAGCAATAGCAGACTCAATAACAAACATTCCTTGCGGACCTCCAAAACCTCTAAAAGCAGTATTTGGTGGCAAATTAGTTTTACAGCTATGTACAATACTACTTACATTTGGAATGTAGTAACTATTAGTTGCATGAAATAAAGTTCGTTCAGCAATAGCAGGTGATAAATCTGCAGCAGCACCAGAATTCTGTAAAAACTCTACATCGTAGGCAAGAATTTTTAAATTTTCATCTAAACCTATCTTAAAAGTAGAATCATATGGATGTCTTTTGCCAGTCATGCGTAAATCATCATGACGATTTAAAATGAATTTTACAGGTCTTTTAAGATGTTGTACAGCAACAGCAGTCATAACAGCCCAAGGAGTTGCTTGATCTTCTTTACCTCCAAAACCGCCACCTAAACGATTTACATCCACTTCAATTTTATGCATGGAAACGCCTAAAACTTGCGCCACCATTTTTTGTACGGATGTTGGTCCTTGTGTAGATGAAATTACTTTAATATTTCCATTTTCCATTGGAATTGCATAAGCTCCTTGTGTTTCTAGATACAAATGTTCTTGTCCGTTACTAAACGCATTTCCTGTAAACACATGTTTACATTTTTTAAAAACATTATCCGAATTGCCTAGACTAAATGATCTTGGTGAATTGATAAAACTTCCCTTTTCTTTGGCTTCTTTAGCAGTTGTTATTATTGGTAATTCGTCAATTTTAATTTCTATTAAAGCTCTTGCTTGTTTGGCAATTGCTTCGTTTTCAGCAACAATAAAGGCAATTGGCATTCCTTGAAAATGAACTTCGTGTTCAGCCCAAAGTGGTTCGTCTGGAATAATTCCTCCAATTTGATTAATACCTTTAATATCTTTGTAAGTGAAAACTTTAATAACACCTTCAACAGCTTCCGCTTTAGCGTAATTAACCGAAATGATTTTACCATGTGCTTTTGGCGAATCAAACACCAAACCAAATAAAGTATCACGTCTTTCAATAATATCATTAACGAATAAAGATTCGCCTCTTAGATGTGTGTATGAATCTAT
>DQTE01000024.1 GCA_015662905.1 Crocinitomix sp.
AGGGTGAAAACTTCAAATTAAATTTTTTAATCTTACATAAGGACGTATTCAAATCACTAATGGTTGTAAATATATAGTTTTTTTTTAAAAAAAAGTAATATTTTTTATCAACATTTTTTTTAAAATTAGTTTAATAAGGTGTATCTTAGGGGTGATAGCCTTACCTTTTTGTTGTTGTTAGTTAATCCATAAATGTCTTCAAAATAAATTTCATTTCCAGTACCAATTTGAGCGATAGCTGTTTTCATTTCTTTTGTTAATTGATTTCCATCTCCTACGAAAATTTTACCCCCATAACCATCAACAAGATGTAATTCAAAATGAATAACCTTAACATCAGTATTGGTTGTAATTCCTTTATTATCAAAGAGTTCTTTTTTAGATATGGCGCCGTTTATTTTACCAGAAATGCGCGGATGGAAATCAAAGAAATTAAATGTTTTATCATTTTTACTTTCAATTACTTTGTTGTTTTCAATAATTGTTAAGTTCTCTTTGACTTCATTTTCTTTATTGTCAAAATCAGATACAAATTCAGGTTTTTGGTTTGTTGATTTGTCAATGTTTAAAGTAGATTTTTTTTCTATAGGCAATTTTTTATTGTTTATAATTTTTTCTTTTTCTTTTTTCTTTTTTTTAGGTGCAGTAACGTTTATCTTTTTTTTAGATGGAATGGGGACGGAATTTGTTACGGCTGCATTAATAACCTGTTGGGTGTTTTTTGCTTGAATTTCTTTATTGCTTAATGCTATTGCAATTACACTTACACTAGCTAAACCAACAGTTCCATAAAACCAATAGGATTTGTAAAATGGTTTGGTCATTAGTTTGTGGTTAGCCAAAATCTGTTCAAAATTCATTTTTTGTCGAATTTCTTCAGACTTAATTTTAGGTCTATCCACATTAATTTTTATTTTATTCATGACTTATGGTATATTTTTTTCATTTTTTTAATTACTCTATGTGCTTTAACTTTTGCATTATTTTCTTTTATATTTAAAATTTCAGCTATCTCTTTAAAAGATCTTTTCTCAAAAAATCTAAGTTCAATCATTTCAATTTCAGAATTGTCTAGTTGTCTAATAATGTTTAAAAGTTTTGTTCTTCTTTCTAACGCTTTATCATCCTCACAAATTTCTTCCTCTATTTCACTAATTTGAAAGCTTTCAATATTTACAGTTCTTTTTGCTTTTTTATCTCTAAAAGACTGATATAGTTCACTTTTGGCAATTCGGTATAACCAAGAGGCAAAAGGCACACCTCTGTACTCATATTTATGAATGTTATTTAAAGCTTTCAAAAAAACTTGACTTGTAATATCAAAAGCTGTTTCGGTATCATCCATCCTTTGATAAATGTACCTGAAAATTTGTTCATAATACTTATTATAAAGCGGTGCAAACCCCTCGGGGTCAGTTTTAGCTCGCTTTATCCACTGAAGTTCAACTTGGAGTCTATCTTCAGTATGATGATAAACAGGGTTAATAGCCATAATTTTTGTTTTGGTTTTAATTCTTTGCAATAATATAACCTAGTATTGTAAAATGGTTACATATTTTTTGTATAGAATTATCAATTACTTTGCCATACTATAACGGTAAAATACAAAAAAAATTTGAGTTTGATCAAACTTTTTATAAATTTGCACGTTTAAAAAGTAAGAATACAATAAATTATATATGAAAAGAGTACTACTATTATCTACATTTTTAATATTTACTTCAATATTTTTTTCGTGTAAAAAGGATTTAGAAGCCTGTATTGAGTCAGATAAATCGTCAGTGTCAGTTGGACAATCTATAACTTTTACTTCTTGTTCTACAGGTGAACTAAGTTATTGGTGGGAAATAAAAGGACCAGCAACTGCTCCTGAAAATGATAAGGCATGGAGTGACAGGGTTTTTACAAATACATTTTCTGTTGCAGGTAGTTATACTGTAAGTTTAAAAATTTATAGCGATTTTTCTTTTCAAGGAGAAGTGAAAGAAACTTCAACTACTTTCTCAGTTAATTAAGGAGGGTGTTAATCATTCTTTTTATTAAAATTCGTAAGCTCCAATATCAGGATTGCTACCTCTTGATATACCATCTATAGATGTAGTAGTTGATGTTGATAGATTGCCTGCATCTATTAATGGTGACCCACTATTTACATGTAAATCATTTGTTGAAAAATCCACAAACAGAGGATCTACATTCCATATAATATTAGACAAGTAGTTGTAATTATAAATAGAGTCTTTTTTGATAAGACAGTCAGCAATACTAACATTGAATAGTACACTACTATTTGCTAGGCTATCAATGACAAACTCATCATTAGAATTTCCGTAAAAGACACTATTATCAATGGTACAAACAATATCTCTTTCGTATATGGTACCATTATCATCTTTATACCAGTTTTTTAGGGCAAAGGCTGGGCCACTTCTTGTTCCTGTCCAGTAGTTCACAAAATTACAGTTTTTAAAGTTTGAAGTTCCACCTGCAAATAATAAAGTAGAAGAAATACCAGACTTACCTAAAACGCAATTTTCTACTGTTACAATGGCGCCAGCATTTACCATTAAGTTGTAAAAATCATTGTTATCTATAATTGTGTTTGTTAAATTTAAAGTGTTTGATGATGAGGTTGTATCTACCCTTAATCCTAAGGCACCATTTTTTATTATGGCGTAATCAATATTACAATTTTTTGCTTGACTTAATATGATACCATACCATTGTCCAGGTACATCATCATAAAACGGTTCTAACCTGTCACCTTGAAAAACAACTTCATTGTTTAATTGTCCTTGAATATCAATTGTACTTTTATATACAAATAATACAGCGTTTTTATGGCAATGAACTTGAGTTCCAGGTGGAATGGTTAATGTTAAATTAGAGTCAATACCAGGGTAACCTACAGCTGCTAATCCATAAATAACATGTGGTTTGTCATTTAACCAAGGCGAATAACTATCTCCTACTATTTCATTAACATGAAAATAAGCATCTTGACCCCAAACATCAAGGTAAACATATTGATTTTTACCATTAGTTCTAAATCTAATTGAATCAGAAATTATAAGCGGATTAGACGTATTATTAACCTCTAAGGTTACTTCTACAAAAGCAAACAAAGAATCTTTTTTACGTAATTCAATGTCTTTAAGGTAGGTTCCAGAAACACCATCAATATTAATTCTAAAAGGTGAACTGTTACCCCCCATTAGTTCAATTTCTTCAATATTAATAGGTAAATTATTAGAGTTATAAATTTTAAAATGTTTGGTAGTAGAACCAATGGTGGTAAAAATAGTGTCAAATAATATAGTGTCTGTTGAAAAAGATAAATTATTTTTAGAATAAGATAATGGTTTCTTACAGGAATTTATCGAAAAAAATAGTAATAACAAGCCTGATAATAGAACAATGTGAAAATAGTTTTTCATAATTTTGTGTTGCAAATATATATACGATTATTTAGTATTTTTATTTTATTTAAAAATTATTTTTGTTAATTAAAAATAAATATGTAAATTTGCACTCCAATTTTGGAAGTAAGTAGAATTTTAAGAATAAAAATATAATAAGATAATGAAAAAAGGAATTCACCCAGACAATTATAGGTTAGTTGTATTTAAGGATATGACAAATGATTACTCATTTGTAACTAAATCATGTGCACCTTCTAAAGAAAATATAACTTGGGAAGATGGTAACGAATATCCTTTAGTAAAATTAGATATTTCTCATAAATCTCACCCATTCTTTACAGGAAAGATTCAATTTGTTGATACAGCAGGTAGAATTGATAAATTTAAGTCGAGATATGGTAAAAACATGAAGAAAAAGTAATATTTTATTGAATAATATTATCAAGCCTCTTTGTTAGAGGCTTTTTTTTTGCTTAAATTTGAGGTATGAAAATAGTTTTATCAGATAACAATCTACATAAAAATTTTAGACCAATAACATTAACAAGGCCTGTGGCTGAAATAAGGTTTGGAATTTTGACCATAAAAGAAACATGGACACGTCATTTTTTGAACTGTTTAGTTGAACCAGTTTTTTTTTATGAAACGGAAAACTATCTTGAGTGTAAATATCCGTATGAAAATTTTTATGACATTAAAGTTGCGGGAAATGTTAAACCAACACTTGATTTAGTAAGACAAATATTAGCTTTAGAAAAAAATCAAAGCTTGTATGTAAATTTTAAATGGGTTGCAACAAAAGGCAATAAAGAAATTTCAAAAAAAAATATAGAGTTAACTGATTTTATTTATATTGAACATATTTGGGAATTATTTCAAAAGAATGATAAAGCTATAAGCCTTGATTATAGAATATTAACAAAAGACAAAATTACACAACCTATTAGTACTACAAATACTGTTATTAATCCAATAAATATATTTATTGAAGAAGGTGCTAAGGTTGAATGTGCTATACTTAATGCTTCAAGTGGTCCTATATATATAGGTAAAAATGCTGAAGTGATGGAAGGGTGTATGATTAGAGGGAGTTTTGCTTTATTGGAAAATGCAACACTTAAAATGGGAGCAAAAATTTATGGTGCAACTACAATAGGTGCTTATTGTAAGGTTGGGGGAGAAGTGTCTAATAGTATTTTTCAATCTTACTCAAATAAAGGACATGATGGCTTTTTAGGAAACTCTATAGTTGGAGAATGGTGTAATTTTGGTGCAGATACAAACTCCTCTAATTTAAAAAATAATTATGGTAAATTAAAGATATATGATTATAACTTTGGGGAATTAAAGCAAACCAACATTATGTTTTGTGGTGTATTGATGGGAGATCATTCTAAAACGGGAATTAATACTATGTTAAATACAGCTACTACTGTTGGTGTTAGTGCTAATATTTTTGGTGGAGGTTTCCCCCCTAAATATATTCCTTCTTTTAGTTGGGGCGGAAGTGAACAAAGCCCAAAGTTTATTTTAGAAAAAGCATTTGAGGTTTCAGAAAACATGATGAAAAGAAGAAAAGTATCTTTAAGTGTTAAAGATAAAAAAATACTCACTTATATCTTTGAAAATAATTTATAGTGGCATAGAGATTGCAAACTATAAAGGTCGCGAAAAAGCAGTTGTTTATAGCCTATAAATACTGCCAATGATTACAAATTAATGACAAATTGACTAAAAAACTGTACTTATGTCTGACTTTATGAAAAAAGAACTTATAGATTTTGCAAATATAATAGACCAAGAAACTGAATTTATTCCGTTAATATCGGAGGATGAAGAGGATAAAATGAACCTAGAGGTAGTGCCAGAAGTGCTTCCAATTTTACCGATTAGGAATAATGTGTTATTCCCAGGTGTTGTAATTCCTATTACTGTAGGCAGGGATAAATCCATAAAATTGATAGAAGACGCTTATAATTCTGACAAAATTATAGGTGTAGTATCTCAAACAAAATCTGATATTGAACAACCTGCAGGAAAAGATTTACATAAAATAGGTACGGTTGCAAGAATTATTAAGAAGCTTAAAATGCCTGACGGTTCAACAACCATTATCATACAAGGAAAAAGAAGATTTGAAATTCAATCAATTATACAAGAAGATCCATATTTTAAAGCATTAGTAAAAGGGTTAATTGATAATAAGTTGGATATTACTAACGAAAAAAATAAAGCGTTAGTGGAGTCTATGAAGGATATGGCGTTAAAAATCATTAAAGATTCGCCTAATATTCCTTCAGAAGCATCTTTTGCAATTAAAAATATAGAAAGTCCTTCATTTTTAGTCAATTTTATAGCTTCAAATTTAAGTGGAGATGTAGATAAAAAACAAGCCTTACTTCAAACAACAAACATAGAGAAAAGGATAGAACAAATACTAGAGCATTTGTCTTATGAGATAAAAATGCTTAAGATGAAAAATGAAATCCAATCTAAAGTAAGAGTTGATATTGATAAACAACAAAGAGAGTATTTTTTAAATCAACAAATAAGGGCTATTCAAGAGGAATTAGGTGGAAACCCAGTTGAAAATGAAATTAAAGCGTTTAAGGAGAGAGCTAAGAATAAAAAATGGTCAAAAAAAATACAAAAGGCATTTGATAAGGAAATTAAAAAGCTTCAAAGAATGAATCCACAAGGCGCAGATTTTTCTGTGCAAGTTAACTATATCGACACACTTTTAGATTTACCTTGGCGTAAGTATTCAAAAGATAAATTTGACTTAAAAAAAGCGCAAAACATTTTAGATAGAGACCATTTTGGATTAGACAAAGTTAAGGAGAGAATTATAGAATACTTAGCGGTATTAAAACTAAAAGGAAATATGAAATCTCCTATCTTATGCCTATACGGACCTCCTGGCGTTGGTAAAACTTCATTAGGAAAGTCTATTGCTGAAGCTTTAGGACGAAAATATGTTAGAATGTCGTTAGGAGGTGTTCATGATGAGGCAGAAATTAGAGGACACCGTAGAACTTATATTGGTGCAATGCCAGGTAGAGTACTTCAAAATTTAAAAAAAGCAGGTACCTCAAATCCTGTTTTTGTGTTAGATGAAATCGATAAAGTAGCAAACTCTCATCAAGGTGATCCTTCATCTGCATTGTTAGAAGTTTTAGACCCAGAACAAAATACGGCGTTTAATGATAATTTTATAGAACTAGACTATGATTTATCAAAGGTTTTATTTATAGCCACTGCAAATAATTTATCAACCATTCAAGGACCATTAAGAGATAGAATGGAAATTATTGAAGTAAATGGTTATACCGTGGAGGAAAAAATAGAAATAGCTAAAAGACACCTATTACAAAAACAAATAAACAATAATGGAATAACAAAAAAAGACCTTTCAATTTCTGATAAAGTGTTAGAGTTTATCATTGAAAACTACACAAGAGAATCAGGCGTAAGAGGTTTAGAAAAGCGAATATCTAAAATAGTGCGATACCGTGCCAAAGATATTGCTATGGGGTTAAAGTTCGATAAGGAAGTTAAAATAAATGACTTAAAACATATTTTAGGTCCTGCACACTCTAAAGACAAATATATTGGTAATGAATTTGCAGGTGTAGTAACAGGTTTAGCTTGGACTCAAGTAGGTGGAGATATTTTATTTATTGAAACAAGCTTGTCAAAAGGTAAAGGAAAGTTAACTTTAACCGGAAATTTGGGTAATGTAATGAAAGAGTCAGCTATTTTGGCTCATCAATACCTAAAATCAAATTCTAATTTAATAAAAATAAATCCTGAAATTTTTGATAAATGGGACATTCATATCCATGTGCCTGAGGGAGCCACACCTAAAGACGGACCATCAGCTGGTATAACTATGCTAACGGCAATAGCGTCTGCTCTAACTCAACGAAAAGTTAAAAAAAATATAGCAATGACGGGTGAAATCACTTTAAGAGGAGCAGTATTACCTGTGGGAGGCATTAAAGAAAAAATTTTGGCGGCTAAAAGAGCTAATATCAAAGAAATAATTCTTTCAGAAAAAAATGAAAAAGATATTGATGAGATTAAGGTAAAATATTTAAAAGGACTTAAATTTTATTATGTTAAAACAATGGATGAAGTTTTAAAAATAGCTTTATTGAAAGAAAAAGTAAAATCTCCAAAAAAAATTGATTAATTGATTTGATAAAAAAATAAAAGAATTATATTTGCACCCCAATTAAATGACAATTGGGAAGTATATAAAACTTCTATCAATTTTAACGGAAGTAAAATATAAAATTTTAAATATATTGGCGTGGTAGCTCAGTTGGTTAGAGCGCAGGATTCATAACCCTGAGGTCGGGAGTTCAAATCTCCCTCACGCCACTACAAGATTATCATCTTAACAAAAAGGCACTTGAAAAAGTGCCTTTTTTAGTCTCGGGTAACAAATGCCTCACGTAAGAAAGACATTAATTTATCATAATATAATGTCAAACTGAATTTACCTAAGAAAAAAGCACTTGACTGATGAGTAAAAAAGAGTTAATACGTAACTATGACCCTAATTTTGGAAAAAATAAGCCAAAATCAAATTTCAGTTTTTCCTTATAGAGTGTGAATAAATGACTTGACTTTGATAGAATAAAACGTTAAGTGTTTGAATGACAGCTAATTATAATTTTAGTGGCGCCTGACTTCGCACATTTTTTAAGTTAATACGTTGATATACAGTGTGTTGATTTTTTATCAAGGCACTACACATTTAAAACAAACTAAAAAAACTGCTTTTATCTTGAATGTCAGTAAGTTAACTTTTTATAATCGTGGTGAATCTACCTGATGTTAGACAGGTGTGCGAAGTCAGGAAGATA
>DQTE01000171.1 GCA_015662905.1 Crocinitomix sp.
GGTGGAGGAACATGTCCATGCCACCAAGCGGTATTCCAATTTAGCCAATCTGTAGTTACTACGTATGAGTTTAAAACTGTATAGTCTATTAAGCTACCAGTATTATATCTTTCTTTTACCCAAGCATAATTTGTAGGGTCTGTCATATCGTTTGCGATAATGAAATTATATAAATCATTCCAATGTGTCATATCACCATAGTCAGTCCAAGTTCCCCCCCAAGTTTTTATAAAATCTATTTGATCTCCTGGTTGATTGTAATAATACTTAGTAAAATCTGAATCATCTACTTTTTCTCTTATCTCATAAACTCCCCAGTATTCACCGTCAACATAAACTATACATGAACGATTTGTTCTTTCATCTAGTCTTAATTTACCGATTTGAGATAATGTATGGACATAAGCATCTCTTATGTGAGCACCATCTTCAAAAGAAATATTATCATTGGCAGCAGGTTTTAAAATTAGTCTTTGAAATTTTTTTCTTGATTTATCTCTAAATATCTTATGTTGTACAGCATAGTTATACCCATATTGGTCTTTCATAATAAAGTCAAAACCTCTTTGAGCATAAGACCAAGAATCATTACCATGTTTGTTATAGTAACCCTCTCCTTCATCAATAAAACTGCCATCATCTTCAAACAATTCAAAAGCACCATCAAAATTATTGGTGAAAGAACCCGGGGCGACATTATTCAAAAAATCAGTGATTTGATCACCACATATAGAAACAACAGGTAAAGTATGAGTTACGTCAATAAAATAAGTATTGGTTTCAATAAAAGATGGGGGAGTGTTAGGGTCAGATGAAATGGCTATAGCTCTAACAACAGTTGTACTTGATATAGAAATTGGAATAGAATATAGGGTAGAAGACGCAGTTGGTGTTGAACCATCAAGGGTATAATAAATGGTGGCTGTAGCATCTGGTGTTGATATTGTTAAATTCTGTGAACCTGTATAAAAACCAGGTGCTAAATCTAAAATAGGTGTCTGAGTATAATAATTGATTCCCCCAGTATTGGCTGAGTTAAATGTAGGTGTAGTAAATAAACTCCAGGTTGAGGCACCATCTGTTGTTCTACCGTAAGAATGATTTGGTTTTGTTACTTTAACAATTTTTAAACTATCAACCACATTCCCCCCAGGCTCAGTTAGTATAATCCACTCTCCCCTTGTTTGGCTTAAACCAAAACCAGCATGGATTTCACCAGAGCCTGCTATAAGACCTCTGCCAGAATAAATTATGGTGCTGTAACCATTTGCGGGTATGCTCGCTCCTACTGGTATTTGCCATTTAGTTAAATTTCCAGCTTTATCCGATAAAAAATACCCACTCAAATCAATAGACGAACTAGTGGTGTTGTAAAATTCAACCCAATCTTCATTCTCACCAAATGAATCGGTAGGACCAGAAATATTGGAACAAGAATATTCATTGATAACAATTTGTGAAAAAGAATAATGAACGGGCAAAATCATTAAAAAAATAAGGATTAAAATATGTTTCATATTAATCAAAGATTACATTAATTTTCAAATAGTTTTTGTAAAAAAACTTGTAGTGTATTAATTTTTTGTTAAATTTACGTAAAAATTTTAACAATAAATTATTTTATATGAGAAAAATTGTATTCCTAACCGTCGTTATAAGTCTGTTTATCTCTTGTAATAAGTCAGAAGGCTTAGGGGGAACTTCTTCAATTATCGGAAAAGTTACTATTGAAAATTATAATGGTGCTGGAGTTTTGCTAGCAACTTATCCAGCTGAGGATGAAAAAGTATTTATCATTTATGGTAATGATAATACCACATACTCAGATAAAACAACAACAAGTTATGACGGGTCGTACAGATTTGATAATTTGAGTGAAGGGATGTATAAAATATTTTCTTACTCCGACTGTAATACTTGTGATAGCGGTCAAGAGGCCGTTATTGTTACTGTAGAAATTAATGACAAGGGGCAAGTTGTTTCTGCTAACGAAATTGTTGTAAAAAGATAAAATTACAAAATACTTTATATGAAAAGTTTTATTGTATTTGTTTATGTGTTTATGTGTTTTGTAATTACGGCTCAAACAGAAGACGCACATTTGTGGACTGGTGTGGGAGTAACATCTTCTTTAAACAATAAGGTTGAATTAGGTTACAAGACCCAAACAAGGTTTTATCAAAATGTTTCTGCTTTAAGAGTGTATTTTAACCAAGCTAGGGTGTCTTATAAAGTTACCAAAGGAGTAAAAGTTTCAATGGATTATCGTTTTTCAAGAAAAAAGAAAAAATACAGCTATTTTGCCACAGAAAATAGATTTACTTTTAATGCTACTTATGGTTATAAAATTAAACAAATAGGCACAAAGTTTACAGTAAGGGCAAGATACCAAACAGCATTTGATAGACTTAAAACCGTAAATAACATTCCTCCAAACATTAACAACAAACTAAGAATAAAATTTACTGCCAGGTATAAGTATAAGGACTTTAAAAGGGTACAGCCTTATGTGAGTTATGAGTGGTTTAAAACATTATCAGAGTTACAAGATGAATTTTCTATAGCACAACGATTTTACGTTGGGTTATTTGTTGATTTACCTTACAAAAATGAGTTAAAAATAGGTTACATTTATCAAAAAAACAGTGGTGAAGTAATAGAATTAAGACATATTTATATGATTCAATATACTTATAGTTTGGGCAAATTATTTAATGGAGAGTGATTTTTAAACAGATTCCTAAACCAAGCCTAAATCAACCTGTTTTTTCGCTACGCTTACAGCCTTAATTTTAACGGTTACTTTATCACCTAAATTATAAACAGTATTACTGTTATTTCCAATAATTGCGTGTGATTTTTCATCAAAATAAAAGTGGTCAAATTCAATGCTATTTAATCTAACCATACCTTCGCATAATAAATCAACCATTTCAACATACATTCCCCAATCTGTAACTCCAGTTATAATACCTTGATGTTCCTCACCAATTTTATCTTTTAAATAATAAGCCTGAAAATATTTTTGTGAGTCACGTTCTGCATTAACAGAGCGTCTTTCAGTTCTTGAAATATGCTCAGCTACTTGTTGTAAACCATGGTGTTTCTTGTTTTTTTTGTTAATCGTTTCTAGTAAAATACGGTGCACCATTAAATCTGCATAACGTCTTATCGGAGAGGTAAAGTGAGTGTAATATCTAAAGCCTAAACCATAATGTCCAATGTTTTTAGTGTCGTAAACTGCCTTTGCCATTGTTCTTACAGCCATTTGTTGAATAATAGGAAATTCGGGTTCGTTTTTTAAGTCTTCAAACAGTTTATTCATTTGTATAGAAACAGTGTTAATATTGCTGTAATCAAAATTAATGTCAAACTTTGACAAAAACACTTTGAACATTTCTAATTTTTTTTCATCTGGTTTATCATGTACCCTGTAAATAAAAGGTATTTGAGTTTTTCTTTTTGAAACATCTCCAACAAACTTGGCTACATGTTTATTGGCTAATAACATAAATTCTTCCACTAATTTGTTAGCATCTTTACTTGTTTTTTTATGTGTATCGATAGGATTACCATTTTCGTCCAACTCAAATCTAATTTCAGAGCTTACAATCTCTAAAGCTCCATTTTTAATACGTTTGGCTCTTAATATTTTAGCAATTCTATCTAAATCATTTATTTCTTGAGCCAAATCACCTTTTTTGGTTTCAATTCTTTCTTGAGCTTCCTCATAAGTAAACCTTCTGTCAGAAAAAATAACAGTTTTTCCAAACCACTCATTCATCACGTCTCCTTTAAAGTTTATTTCAAATACAGCAGAAAATGTAAATTTCTCTTCATTAGGTCGTAAAGAGCAAACACCATTAGATAAATGTTCAGGAAGCATAGGAACAACTCTATCAACTAAATAAGTAGAGTTACCTCTAACATAAGCCTCTTTATCAAGAGCAGATCCTTCAGTTACATAATGAGCAACATCAGCAATATGAATCCCAACCCTTAGGTTACCATTTTCCAAGTATTCTATAGATAAAGCATCATCAAAATCTTTAGCGTCAACAGGGTCAATGGTAAAGGTTAAAATAGTTCTAAAATCTCTGCGAGTACTAATTTCCTTTTTTGATAATTCAGTATCAATTTTATTGGCTTCTGTTAATACTTCTGTAGAAAATTCATAAGGAATATTGTTGCCAACTAAAATAGAAATCATTTCGGCATCATTAGATTCAGTTCTTCCTAAAACATCAATAACTTCACCATAAGGATTTTTAGCATTAGGGGGCCATTCAGTTATTTTCACCAGAGCTTTGTAACCAGATTTAGCATCTTTTAATTTAGATTTAGGGATAAATACATCAATGTCTAATTTTTGATTATCTGGAATTAAAAACGCAAATTTATCAGAAACATCTAGCGTTCCTACAATTATTTTGTTAGCAGATTCTAATATTTCAATAATTTCTCCTTCTAGTTTTTTTCCTTTACGATTACGTGAAATTTTTACTGAAACAGTATCTCCATTTAATGATCGGTTTCTGTTTTTTTCTGCAATATAAATATCTTTATCTTGCCCTTCAACAAGTACGTAACCTGCTCCTCTTTTAGTTGTTTCAATGGTTCCAACAATTAAATTAGAGGATGTTTTTTTTGAGGTTTTTATATGTTGTAAATGATTTTCTATTTTTTTAAATTTCCCCAAAGATACTTCTTTTAAAACCCCATCATCTGCTAACTGAGATAAAATCGTATAGATTTGTTTTCTAAAAGGGCTAGTGTTTTTGTTTAACAAAGAGGCAATTTGTTTATAGTTTAATTTTCTATCAGGGAAATCATTGAATAGTTGTAGAATTTCGTCACTTAAAGATAAATTGTACTTTTCTTTAGAGACTTTTTTATGTTTTTTTTTCTTTTTTGACATTTATTTTAAAATAATTTAGCCTAAAATTAGGTAAAATTTAGCTTATAAGTTAAATTTGTTACTTTAACTTAGATTATATGAACAAAAAAATTGAAAATATATTAAATATACAGGTTGATAAAGAGGCTTTTTCGTCTCGCTTATACCTTGCAATGGCGGTATGGGCTGAAATTAATGGTTTGAGTGGAATATCTGAGTTTTTATATACTCATTCTGAAGAGGAAAGGATGCACATGCTAAAACTGGTTAAATTTATTAATGAAAGAGGGGGAGTTGCAAAAATATCTGCAATTGAAAAGCCAAAGTCTGAATTCAATTCGGTTGAAGAGTTATTTAGTGATTTATTAAATCATGAGATAATGATTACGAACTCTATCAATGAAATTGTTCATACATGTTTAAAAGAAAAAGATTTTACAACACATAATTTTATGCAATGGTTTGTGTCAGAACAAATGGAGGAAGAAGCATTAGCCAGAACAATAATGGATAAGATTAAGATGATTGGAGAAGACAAAGGTGGGTTATATTTGTTTGATAGAGATATTAATAAAATTCAATCACAAAATATTTCACCACAAGTAAATTAATTTGTATATTTTGGCACTGTTTTGGTTATTATATCACTTAAATAAGTAACTTTTTGGTTAAAAAACTGTATATATTGATTTTAGGTGCACTGATTTTATCAGGCTTTAGCTCTGGTGTTAGCACTGTTAATGCTGGAATGAGGGATACGCGCTCTATATACAAAGCACTGTTTATTTATAATTTTGCAACATTAGTGGATTGGCCATCAGAATATAGAAAAGGAGATTTTATTATTGGCGTTTATGGTAATGGAAATTCTGTGCACTCAGAATTATTAAAAAAATATAATGGTAAAGCTATAGGAGCCCAAAATATAACAGTTAAAAAATATAACTCAATTTCAGAAATTAAAACTGTGCCCCACATTTTATATTTAACCGAAGAAAAGAGTGATAAAATTACGAGTGTTAGCTCTAAGTATAGTAGAAAAAGTTCTTTGTTAATAACAGAAAAAGAGGGGTACTTGAATAAGGGTTCAATTATAAATTTTGTTATCGATAGAAAGAAAAATAATAAACAATCATACGAAATAAGTAAAATTAATGCAAAAAAACATAAATTAGTAATCGCTTCAAAGTTAACTTCTTTAGCGGTTAAAGTTGTAGAATGAATAGGTTAAAAAACATATTATTAGTTGTAACATTTATTTTAATAAGTGTAGGGGGGTATGCACAAAACTATACCGCTAAAGCCTATAAATTTTATCAAGTAAAACAGTTTGACTCTGCTATGCTTTATATAGATTCAGCCGTAGTTAGTATAGATGAGAGTAAATACTCTAAAACATGGCAGTTGCGCGGTGTTGTATATAGAAATTTGGAAGCTAAACATGGCATTAAATATCGTGAAATAGCCTTACAATCATTTTTAGAAGCTCGAAAAGTAGATACTTTAAATGAATTTAAATTAGAAATTGATTCATATATTGAAAACTTAAACGTAAGGTATTATAATGATGCCGTAAACAATGTGTTATCTGGTAATCTTGAAAAAGCAGAACAACCATATCTTACATACAAACAAAACTATTGGGCGTATTTAGATGAGAATAAAGATTTTAATGCAATAGATATACAGTTTTACAATGCCTTAGCAAGTGCTTGGTTTAAAAGAAACACCTTGGTTGAATCAGGCGAGAAGAAAACGGTGTATAGTAACGCCATTAGGTATTTCGGAAAGGTTTTAGCTATAGACAGTACTAATTACTCTGCAAATTATGGCATAGGGATTTCTTATTACAACCAAGGGGCAGATGTGGTAGAAGGAATGGATCCTTTCTCAACGGATATTGAAGAAATTGACAGAATTCAAAATGAATCTATAGAACTATTTAAAAGTGGTGAACCTTATTTGAAAAAAGCATTTGAAATTAATCCAAATGAAAAAGAAGTAGTCGAAGGACTAACGGGGATTTATTATTCCTTAAATGAGGATAAAGAATACGAGTATTTTCAACAACTACTTAATAAAATGGAAGAATAAGGTAGAATGAATTACAGATTTACAATAGGAAAAAAAATAGGGACGGGTTTTATCGTCCTTATTCTATTTATTATAGTTGTGTTTGGGGCAACATATTTGGCTGTAAATAATGGTATTCAAACTTTCCAAAAAAATGACCAAACCTCTAAAGAGTTAATTGAAATTATTACTCCCTCAAAAGAAAAAATCAATAAGTTAAGATTACTAATTAACGAGTCTAAACAATTAGCGATTCAATGGGTGAATAATCAAAGTAGAGAAGACGTACCTGATAAAGTAAAGTTAAAACATTTAATTTATGAGGATATTCCTGCTGTGATAGACAAAATAGAACCTTTAAGCGAACAATGGAAAGAAAAACAAGACACTGCACTATTAAATGGAGTTAAGACAAAAATACAAGAATTGTTTGGGTATTATGAAGAAGTAATGATGTTTTTACCAGACATAGCTAGTTATGATGATTTCTCTTATTTCTTTGCTCGTGAATTAATAGCTCAAGATGGGGATATTCCTGTTATTTTTGAAAAAATAGATAAAGACTTACTAAAACTTCAAGATAATTTTGAAAAGAAAGAAGGTGAAGCGTTAGAATTGGTAAAGCATTCCTCAACAGAATCTAAAGCAAAGTTTGAATCATTAAAATTTTATTGGTTCCTTGGTGGCGCTTTAATTATAGCAGCTATTTTAATTGCTTTTTTTACCACGAACACTATTGTAAAGCCCATTACAAAACTTAGGTCAACATTATTATCGCTTGGTAGAGGTGAATTTCCCAAAGAAAAAATGGCAATTAGTAATGATGAGATAGGAGATATGTCTCTTGCCATGAATAAATTAGTAGATGGCTTAAAAAGTACAACTGAATTTGCTAAAAATGTTGGGCAAAGTAAATTTGACACAGAATACACTCCTTTAAGTGAAAATGACATACTAGGTCATGCACTTTTAAAAATGCGCGATAACTTAGCAGAGACAGAAAGAATACTGGAACAAAAAGTAAAACAAAGAACAGAGGAGGTTGTAAAACAAAGGGATGAGATTGAACAACAAAGAGGCAAACTAGAAGAGTTGTATAAAAATGTGACCGATAGTATTCTTTACGCCAAACGTTTACAATATTCTATTTTACCACCAAAGGAAAAAATACAAGACATAATTCCTAAGTCGTTTGTATATTTTAAACCTAAAGATATTGTTTCTGGTGATTTTTATTGGGTTGAAAAAATCAAGAATCAATCGCTTTATGCAGCTGTGGATTGTACAGGACATGGAGTGCCAGGGGCTTTTATGAGTTTAGTAGGTGCAAACGGTTTAAATAGTGCTGTACGAGAACACGCTTTGTCTAAACCTTCAGAAATTTTAGATTATCTAAATGAATATGTTTCTGAATCTCTTAATAAAAGTGCAGAAGATAGCTCAATAAGAGATGGTATGGATATGACACTTTGTGCCATTGATTATGGCAAAATGGAATTACAGTATGCTGGGGCCAATAATCCCCTATACATCATAAGAGATGGTAAAGTATTGATTACTAAAGCAGATAAGTTTGCTATTGCTTCTTTTAAAGCAGGTGAAAAAAAATATACAAATCATACAATAAAGTTAGAGAAAGGAGATGTGATTTATGTTTTTTCTGATGGATATGCTGACCAATTTGGTGGTGTAAAAGGAAAAAAATTCATGTACAAAAATTTCAGAAAATTACTTGTTGAAATTCACCAGCTTTCTATTGATGAACAAAAAGAAGTACTACATAAAGAAATGAAAAATTGGCAAGGTGATGTTGAACAAGTTGACGACATTTTAGTAATAGGCGTAAAAATTTAAAATGATTAAAAACTACTTTATACTATCTTTTCTATTTCTTTGCCCAATTCTCGTATTTTCTCAACAAAAATCGATAAAATTTAACTCCTACGGAATAGAAGAAGGATTGTCTCAATCACATGTAACAGCAGTTGTGTCAGATGACTACGGGTATATATGGATAGCTACCCAAGATGGGTTAAATAAATTTAATGGATATAGGTTTGATATTTTAAAACAACAATTAAATGATACAAATTCATTACCAAATAATTACATCCATTGTGTAGTAAAGGAAAATGGAAGTTTATGGTTTGGAACAAATAGAGGATTAGGTGCAATTGATACCAAATCTAAAAAGATAAGAAAAATTAACAGAAATAATTATCCCAAATTAAAAGGATACATTTTTACTAGTTTGGGCTTTGATACTTATGGCAGGTTATGGGCGTTATCAGAAAAACATGGCATAAACGTTATAAACATTGAAACAAAAGAGATTCAAGTAATATCTAATATTAATACATACTCAAACTTTAGTTCAATGTACATTGATTCATCAAAAATAGTTTGGATAGGAACTAAAACAGGTAAGATATTAAAATCTAAACCACCTTACAAAACATTTACAGAAGTTAAGAATGATAACCTAGAGTTAAAAGCAAATATTAATTCTTTTTATCAAGCCAAAAATAAAATGATTTATGTATGTACAGAATCTGGTATTTACAAAATAGATAAGAAAGATAAACTTTCAGTTTTAGGGGGAGTTATAGAATTGAGGTACCAAAATATAAGTTCTGTATTACAAGAATCGGAAAATAAAACTTGGATTGGTTCTGTTGATTTTGGTTTATTTTTGTTAGTCAAAGAGAATGGATATGAAAAATTATACCAGTATAAAAAGAATCCTTATAATAAATCAAGTATTTGTGATAATCATATTACACATTTATTTGCAGATGAGTCTGGGTGTATATGGGTAGGTACTCAAAATGGAATTTCAAAGTTTGACACATACAAGCAGGGGTTTACATCTGTAACAGTAAGTAACAACTCAAGCGAAGGATTGATAGACCATACTGTTTGGTCTTTTAATGAAGATAAGTATCATCAAATTTATATTGGAACCAAAAAAGATTTAACTATTTACAACCCAACTAAAAACAAGTATTATCATTATTTAAGACATGAAAACAGCAACCATTATTTATTGAGTATATATGTTGAAAATCCTAATAAAATATGGTGTGGATATGATGATGGCTTATATATTCTATCTATAGAATCTCCAACCAATTATAGATTTAAAAAAATAACATTCATTAATGAAAATGATAATAAAGTTAGAGTCTATCAAATTGTAGAAGCTGACAGTAACAACTTATGGATAGGATCACGAGTTGGTTTGTCTTTGGTAAACAAAACTGATTACACCTATAATTTTTACAATCATACTAATGATAAAAATTCTTTAGGAGAAGGTTCGGTAAAGGTTATTTATAGAGATTTATCAGGCAAAATATGGATAGTTACTTCTAACAAAGGTCTTTTTAATATTATTCAAACAGGAAATAAAGACTATTATTTCAAATACTATTCTTTTAAAGGATATGATGAAAGTAATGGTCATATTACATCAATTTTACAAACAGAAAAGGGGTATTTATGGCTAGGAACTTATGGTGAAGGGTTAAAAAAAGTAAACTTAAAAACGAAAGAGGCTGAAACTTTTACCGAACTAGATGGTTTATCAAACAACGTTATTTACGGCTTGTTAGGAGATGACTTAGGTAATCTTTGGATTAGTACAAATAAGGGGCTATCAAGGTTTAATATCAAACATAAAACATTTACCAATTATACAACCAATGATGGATTGCAATCCAATGAGTTTAATACAAATGCTTATTTTAAATCGTCAAAAAATAACTTGTATTTTGGTGGTATAAACGGATTTACAACCTTTAATCCAAATGAAATAAAAATAAATCCTATTTCACCAAAAGTAATAGTGTCAAGTTTAATTATTCATAGTAAAGATAGGGATAGAGCAAATAATAAATACATTTCTAACATTATAGATAGCGTGTCTATTAAACTGCCATATTATCAAAATGACATTTCATTTGAGTTTTTTACCAATCATTATTCTAACCCAGAGGAAAACACATTTAAGTACATTCTAGAAGGTTATGATGAAGAATATAAGTTGACAGAAGAAAATAAAATTCATTACATGAATTTGTCAAGCGGTACTTACGAATTTAGAGTATTCGGAAAAAATCCTGATGGTGTTTGGTCAGAAAAACCAACAGTAATTAGAATTGTAATTTCTCCACCTTTTTGGTTAACTTGGTGGTTTATCATTCTATCCATTATTTTAATAACTCTATTTGTTTATTACATTTATCGTAAAAGAATTGACAGAATTAGAAGACAGAAAATAAAGTTAGAATTGGAAGTAGTAAAAAGAACAAGAAAAATAACAAATCAGAACAAACAGATTAAAGAGCAAAATAAACAGGTAGAATTACAAAAAGCCAAAATAGAACATCAAAAAGAACTGCTACAAAAAGAGAAAGAAAAAGTAGAAAATATTTTGCTTAATATCTTACCAGAAGGTACAGCATCCGATTTAATAAATAAAGGAAAGTCTAAAGCCAGATATTACAAAAGGGTGTCAGTTATGTTTACTGATTTTGTTGGATTTTCTAAAATTGCAGAGGGTATGAAACCTCAAGATTTAGTTAAAGAGTTAGATGGCTATTTTACCAAGTTTGACGAGTTAATTGAAAAATATGATATAGAAAAAATAAAAACCATAGGTGATTCATATATGTGCGCAGGTGGTGTACCTATCAGAAATAAATCTAATGCCATAGAAATTACATTATCAGCTCTTGAAATTCAAGATTATATGAGAAATAGAGAGTTGAAGGCTGAAAAAAATAATAAAGAATGCTGGAAAATAAGAATAGGAATTAACACAGGAGAAGTTACAGCAGGTGTAATAGGTCAAAAACGATTTGCCTATGATATATGGGGGGCAACAGTTAACCAAGCACAAAGAATGGAAATGCATGGTGAACCAGGTCAAGTAAATATATCTGGTAACACTTATGACTATATATCTCCTTACTTTGAATGTACGTATAGAGGAAAAATACAAACCAAACATAATGGAATGTTAGATATGTATTTTGTAGAAGGGATAAAACCAGAATTATCAATAGACGGAAAAGGAAGAAAACCAAATAAAAAATTCTGGCAGATAGTCGATCTTCATTTATATAGTTCAATTAATTATATGAAAGCAGAACGTCATATCATGCATATATTAGAAACAAAACTATCCCCTAACCTTCATTACCACAGTATAAGACATACCAAAGATGTAACTCAAGCAGTAGAGCGCTTAGCCCTTATGGAAGGTATTACAGATGAAGATCTATTTTTACTCAAATCAGCAGCAACTTATCATGACGCAGGTTTTGTAGAGAAATATGACGCCAATGAAGAAATAGGAATGAGGATGGCGCGTGAAATCTTACCAAAATATGGCTATACCCAAGAACAAATTGATGTAATAGATGGCTTAATAAAATCAACCGAAATACCTCAAAGCCCAAAAAACTTGTTGCAAGAAATTATGTGTGATGCGGATTTGGACTATCTTGGTAGAGATGACTTTCATGAAATTGCAGACTTGTTAAGACGCGAATTAAGAGAACATGGTAAAATAAATTCTGATAAACTTTGGGATGAAATTCAAATTAAATTTTTAACACAACATACTTACTTTACTAAGTCTGCCATAAAAACAAGACAATCTAAAAAAATGAAGCATTTAGAAGAGCTCAAAGAAAAATTAAAAACCTATAATTATAAAGATTAAGCGCCCCCTTTATGTTTGTTATGTTTTTTGCAAACAAACTTAAGCTATTTTACCACACTTTTAAATTAATGGAACTAATTTTGATGTTACAAATGAATACCAATACATTATATTTAATATGAAAATTTTAATCAGTTTACTTCTATTGTTCCCCTTTATTAGCCTTAGTCAAATAACCGTTGATAAAACCAAATATAATTTTGGAGATTTATACGACAATGCGCCTACCTATGTTGACTTTACTTTTACTAATAAAGGAGATAAAGCCATTTTTTTACTAACAATTGATAAGCCTCAAGAAGTTTATTATCTATATTCAAAAAAAATAATTCAACCAGATAGTGTAATGACGTTAAGACTAAAAATTAACGACAAAAAAACAGGGCGGTTTAATTATTATATTGAAGCTTATTTTAGCGATTCACACGAACCAATCGTGCTTAATTTAACAGGAAATGTAAAAAAAAGAAGTACAAACGCTTTAACCGACTGTCCCGACTTTAATAAGCAACCACCTGCAACAGGATCACCCGAATTTGAAGTTACCGTTAAAGTCATAGACAGTTTAACAAGAGAACCATTAAAAAGAAGTAAAGTCTATTTTGTAAATAATGGCGTACTTGTAGGAGAATTTTATACAAATTCTAACGGAATTGTTCACGAAAAAATACCATTAGGGTTATATTATATAACCGCAGAAAAAAAGCCATATAACTCAAACTTTTTTGATGGCTACCTTAACTTTCAAAATAATTATGTTGAAATAGAACTACAAAAAACAGAACAAAAAAGTACACCACCAATAACTGAAAACCAAACGGTGGAAGTAAAAATTGAAAAGGATACTATAAAAAACACCACCAATGAAGAAGTTGAAGAAATAATTGACGAACCTATTGAAGTGGTTGAAAATCCTATACCGCCAAAAGATACAATATCTTTAAAAAACTTGCCAGATGATAGTTTTGATAAATCTCATTTTGTACCCAATAACATTGTATTTATAGTTGATGTAAGTGCTTCTATGAACGGAATGGGTAAACTGGATTTACTTAAAATGTCAATGATTGAATTAACCAAGGTGTTAAGACCTGAAGATAGAGTATCTTTAATAGCTTACTCAGGACACGTACACGTTTTACTTGAAGACATCTCTGGAATGGAAAAAGATGAAATTATTGAAAAAATACAAAGCTTAACCGCTAAAGGTTATACTGCAGGTGGTGATGCTATTAAAGAGGGTTACAGACTTGCAGAAAAGTACTATATGGAAAATGGTAATAATTTAATTTTTATGGTAACAGATGGTGCCTTTAACAAAGGAGATAAAAATTATAAAAAAATCATTTCAAAAAATTACAAGAAAAAAGAAATCAAATTTTCAGTAGTAGGAATTAAAACAACTGATTTTTTAACAACCGAAATGAAATCGATTTCGCACATTGGAGGTGGAGAGTACGTTAGAATTGTAACAATCAATGATGCTAAAAGGAAACTTTTTGAAGAAGTTAGAAGAACATCTTTTAAGCAACAATAAATCCTTGTAAAACCTTACTTAAGTCAACAAGTTTGTTCATAGTGAAATGCAAAGCATTCATAAACACCTTAAAAAGCAAATAAAATTTGTACATAAAAGTCAAAATGTACGTTAGAACTTTACTATATAAAATCACGAACACCAATAAAAAAATAAAAAAGACAGTGAGTAATTGGTGTAGCGCAGGTTTGAGACACGCAAA
>DQTE01000123.1 GCA_015662905.1 Crocinitomix sp.
CTGTGTTCACACTTCCTCTATAATGATTAAGGCCACGTAAGTAAGCAAATGTAGGGCTGTCTTCCTTACTCGTCCACCAATACGCATTATAATCTGCATATTCTGAAGAACCATTTACACTATATCTATAACCAGCTGGAACAGCAGAAAAACCAGTTTCTCCAAAATTTTTATCTTGTTTTAGTTTTCCTTCTGACCATAAATCATCATTACCTGCTAGTTTATTTCCTGCATCAACACCCAAATGTTTATTAAGTATATCCCAATCTGTATTGGTTGGTAAATGCCACCCATCAGGACAAACACCTTGGTTATCTTCGTTGTCTTTTTTCCAATTATCACCAATAGCTGCTGCATAAGTATATAAAGCTCCGTATTCTTGAGCTTGACAGTTACAAGGGTTAAAAGTATGATAATCAGTTAAGTGCGTTTTTTTAAAAGCACTACTTTTTCATCTAATACATTGATATATAGCAGATTGTGTTGATATTTCTTTTGGCACTACTATTTTTAGCTTTTTAGTTATAATGTCTTGATTATCAGTTGATTTAGACCTCATATACATTAATTCCTTAGAATCGTCGTTATGCTTGATAGCTGATAGTTGCATTAAATCTAAAGTCTTGACAATTTCTTTTTCACTCAGTTTTGTTAGGTTTCTTAAGTAATTCAAAAACAAAAAGGATAAAAAACACATGGCTACATGTCCTTCTATGCGTTTATCTGTCCAATGAAACATAGGACGTATTTCTAATTGACTTTTCAAGGTTCTAAAGGCACGTTCCACTTGCCAAAGATCTCTGTATTTTTCTAAAATTTGAGAAACAGGTATATCAGTTGTAGTTGCTATGGCTTTAAAACCATCATACATTGCATCTTTGTTGATTTTAGCTGTATTTAATAAGATGTCTCCTTCTTTATCAGTTACAATATATTTTCCGGCTCCTCTTTTTTTTGTTTGGCTGTATTTTGAGGGTTGGTTTATCCAAGTTTGTGCCTTGTTTATGAGTTTTTCTCTTTCTATTTTGCTCTTTCTTGCTCTTTTGGCAGAATAGGTGCAAATAATTCGTCTGCCTTTGTAGGTTGTTTCGTGATAACTAAAGTTTTCTTTCTTTATCCCATCCAATGATTTATGTACCTCTCTATCTAACAAGATTGTTTTTATCTTTTTTGGTAAAACCTTAATACTGTCTCCAATAATGTAACTGACACCATCCATTTTAGCTATAAATTCTTGATTGCTTTGGTCTATCATAGCACTATCGGCTACAACAATAACTTGGTCTATGCGGTATTTGTCTTTTAACCTTTTTAAAGCCTCAGGCATAGTTCCTCCTTCATAGGTGTTTCCTTTATAAATTTGATAACTTATAGGATTACGCAATTTATCAACCAACAAACCTAATACTACTTGAGTTTTATGAGCTTTGCCATCTTTACTATATCCCTTTTGTCTTAGGCAGTCTGGTTCTTCAATCTGTGATTCAAAATACAGCGTGGTAACATCGTAGAATACGACATCTAAATTTTGAGTAAACAGATTTTGTTGTTGTTCAAACAAAAATTCTTTCAAAAATTCTTGCTCTTGGGCTAAGACATCTAAAGCACGATAAAGATGATGCAAGGGTATTGTTTTCTCTGATATACCAATTAATTCCTCTTGATTAAGAGAATTCTGAAGTTTAGATACAGGATCATTTAATCGTTCTGCTACCATTAAATGCAAAGCTTGACCCCAATTAAACTTTATACGCCTTTTTACATTTACTCTTTTTATAAAAGTACCAATCTTAAAAACATCGAAAAGTTTCTTAACCACCAAAGCATAGCCATAATTATATCTTCCTACTTCGTGGAAAGAGTCAGCAACAATAGGTTTCATGTTAATGCCAGATAAAGCTAATAACTTTTTTGCTATTGCTTCTAATTGATTGGGTGGATAATCTTCAACTTTTCCCAATGAATGAAGGGTTTTGTGCTTGGGCTTTCCGTTCTCTTTATAGGATTGAACTATTCTAAGATAGGTGCCTGATTGTTTCTTTTCTACTCTTATAAATGCCATGTGGCAATATTACAAAGAGATTTTGGAACAAAAAAATGATTTTCGCACTACCATGTTTTTTGAAAAAAAATTAAAAACCCCGTAAACAAAGGGTTTGTTTTCTAATAATCGCTAAAATGGGGCTGTAACTGTCAAACTCAAGAGATTGTTACTACTGAAGGTTTAGTTATGAAAACTATTATTATTGAATAAAACATTAATTTAAAACACTAACGATGAAAAAAAGATTATTTATTTTAGTACTAGGTTTATTTGCTTTAAACCTTCAAGCACAACTCGTGTTAACAACTACTGGAGACGGAGTTGTAGCCGTTGAATATCAAGTTGATATTCCGTTTTATGATCCGCTAGGAGAAGACCATATTTATTTATATATGTGGGTGAATATGGATCAAACTACTCCAGAGCTACCCTTTGCGTATACTGACGAATGGACTGAGCCAACTAGTTTTGAACAAATAAATTGGTCAGCGGTTGATAGTAAATTTATTGGAGAAATTGATTTTAATACACATGATTTTCTTGGAGAAGGTGTGATTAACGCAGGTATATTAATCAATAATGTCAATTTGCTTTTAAGGA
>DQTE01000267.1 GCA_015662905.1 Crocinitomix sp.
ATTAATAAAAAAATTATGGTAAAAAATTATGTTTCTAGATATAATACTAGAAAAAAAGAAAAAAACCTGATTACTACAAAAACAGCAGTATTACAACGTTTACTGTTCTTGTTTGTGTTTGTAAGTTTAGGGTTGTTTAATGTAAATTCATTTGCACAAGAAATATGTAACAACGGCATAGATGATGACGGTGATGGGTTTGTTGATGGATTCGATCCAGACTGTGCTTCTAATCTATATTTTTATGGAGGATTACCTAATGATGCATGTTCTGTACCATCACAAGACACAGCGATAACAATGAGAGAGAAATGGTCTTCAGAGGCTGTTTTTGGAAATTTTCCAGGTGTTGTAGCTGGAGATATTGATAATGATGGCGTAATAGAAGGTCTTTCTCAAGGAAATAATGGAGAAGTCATTATTATAAATCTTTCTGATGGCTCTATTGAAAGAACGTTTAATACGGCCGCTACTGTTGGAATTGAAACTTTTGAAGTAGGTACTTTTGCAATTGCAGATGTAGATGGTGATGGTTTTTCAGAAATATTTATAACAGTAGATGCAACCCGTCGGTTATACTCGTATAGTCATTTAGGAGTGTTAAACTGGACTTCGGATGTAGAATTGCCTGCATTATATCTTGGTTCAGGGGCAGGGGGTTATAATTCATTAGGTAGTCCTGCTTTAGCAGATTTTAATGCCGATGGTGTGCCAGAGGTATATGTGGGTGCGTCTATTTTTAATGCACAAACAGGTGTTCAATTAATGCGAGGTGCAGATGGTATTGGTAACAATCCAGGTTTCTGGAATCCTGAAAACTCAATTTCTGTTGCAGCAGATTTAATACCAACAGTTGCGGGTTTAGAATTAGCAGCAGGTAATACAATTTATGAGGTTGGAATAATAAATACCAATGGTATGGCTGGTAATATTATGACAGCTCATGTTACGCCAGGAGTGCCTGATGGTTTTACTTCTATTGCAGATGTAAATAAAGATGGAAATTTAGATGTTATAGTAACTAATGGTGTCGAAGGTATATTTGTTATTAATCCATTAACCAATTCAGTTATAGCCTCTGTTCCTTTAGGTTATCCAAACAATATGTCAGGTCACTCTTTTGTTGGCGATGTAGATAATGATTGTCAGGTTGAAATAGGTGTTTGTGTTTATAGTAAACTTTTAATGTTTGAATATGACGGAACATCAAACTTAGCTTTAAAATGGGAGACAAATACAACGGATGCATCAGGAGCTACTGGGCTTACCATGTTTGATTTTAACCAAGATGGAAATTCAGAATTGATTTATAGAGATACAAATAAAATTAGAATTATAAATGGTAATACAGGGATTGATATTGTTACAATGCCTTCGTTCAGTGATACAGGTGTGGAGTATCCTATTGTTTTAGATATTGATAATGATGGAGCTTCAGAGATTATTATAGTAAGTTATGACAGTTCTTCAATAGATGGTGATCCAACTAGAATGTATGCTTTTGAATCTAATTCAATTCCATGGGCACCTTCAAGAGCTGTTTGGAATCAAAAAGCATATACCAGTACAAATATTAATGATGATTTAACAGTACCAAGACAACAGCAGAATACTGCTCAATTTTTTGCATGTGCAGATTGTGATCAACCATATAATTCTTTTTTAGAGCAATCTACGTTTAGAACTCAATCAGGTTGTACGGCAAACCCAGTTGCTGATCTAAGTATCTCCATTCAATCAGTTAATATTGCAAATGGAGAAGTTACTTATAGTGTTACCAATAGTGGAGATAAAGTATTTTTATCTGGTGGATCAGTTACATTTTATGATGCCAATCCTACTACGACTAATGCTACTGTAATTGCTACAATTTTAACAACAGCAGATGTTAATATAAATAGTATTGTTAATGGTTTAACTGGAAATTTAGGAGTAATTACTAGTTCTTCAGTTTTTGCGGTAGTAAACGATAATGCAACTGTAGTTACTCAATTTGATTTAGCTGTAGATTTTCCTTCAACGTTTGTAGAAGAATGTGATTATACAAATAATATAACAGAATATGTCATAACATTACCCGATATTGATGGCGACAACATCCCAGACGACGTAGATTTAGATAATGATAACGATGGTATTTTAGATACGGATGAATGTAGCGGAAATGTTACTTTAATTAATAGTTTAATTACAGGGTTAAATAAATCAGTTGGTCAATTAGATGACACATGGAAAGTAGAATGGGTTGCAAATGATACTGGTGACATTTTGTTTGCACCGGTAGGAATAGCAGGGCAACAAGACGCACTAGTTACTGGGTCATTAGCAGGTACATGGGTAAACCCTGCCGCATATTCTGCGGATTGGATTTCTCTAGATTTCTCTAGTTTAAATGCAAATTGTGGTGTTGGTAATCATACTGATGCAGATAATGACGGAGTACTTCATGAAGCTTATGCAAATGAACAAGTTGGAGCTACGGGTGATCACGTAGCTTTAAAATATTCAAATACATTTTCAGTTCCAATAGGTGCTTTTAATGTTTCTTTAGATCTAGATTTTGCAAGTGATAATAATTTATATAAAGTTTTTATTAATAACATTGAACAAAATTTAAATACTACGGGTGGTTTCACTGTAATTAATACCTTAACTTTAAATGAAGGAATTATCACAGGTTTAAATACAATTGATGTTTATTTAAATTCTGGCCCTGATCAAATAGGCTTTATGGTAACTGAAGCTCGATTAGATTTTTGTGGAGACACAGACGGCGACAACATACCAGACTACTTAGACACAGATAGTGATAATGATGGTTG
>DQTE01000220.1 GCA_015662905.1 Crocinitomix sp.
TAAAAAACACTATCAAATGGGTAAATTTGTTCATGAGGATGCTTTTTGTACAAAAGATGGGAAAACCGTATATTTAACTGACGATATGAACCCAGCTGTATTTTTTAAATTTGAAACAGATGTGCCTTTTGATTACAACAAAGGAAAACTGTTTGCTTATCAACAATTAGATGATGGCGAAGGTGGTAAGTGGGTGCCCTTACCAAATGATACCACAAGTTGGTTAGATATAAGAAATGTTGCCTTGAAACTTGGTGCAACAATGTTTATAAGACATGAGTGGATAGAAGAGATAAACGGTAAATTTTATATCTCTGAAACAGGAGATGATGAATATAACTTATCACATTCTATTTTAATAGGAGGTAATTTACCTAACTACGCCCAACAAAATCTAAAAACCATAGGTAAGCAAAATTTTAGCGACCCTTATGGTAGAATTCTTGTTTTTGACCCTAAAACTAATATTATAAAACCTTATTTAGAGGGAGGAATGTTTCCAGATTCTATTGGCTGTTTTTCAAACCCTGATTGCAACACAAAAGTTAAAATTGGAAGTAAAATTTATTTGGTAATTAGTGAGGATATTATTGGAACAGAAAAGGGGCGTTCGGGAGATGGTACTGTTGGCTATTATAACGAAATTTATTTTTTAGATATGAGCATTGAAAACCCAACTATAAAGGATTTGTTAAGGTTTTGTGTAGCACCTTATGGTTCTGAAACAACTGGGGTTATATTTAGCCCTGATGGAAAATCAATGTTTATAAACATTCAACATCCAGATGTAAATAACCCACCACCATTTAATAAATCATGTACTATAGTTGTGCAAGGGTTTTAGAATTTTTGTTACTACCTTAAATCCGCAAGTATGTTCGTAGCGAAAAACGAGCCTGCCTTTGTCGGCAGACAGGCATTCTCAATAATGGCGTGCAGTTTGGCTTTGAAGTAGAAGATACTTTCGGATTAAATACCCTATCTAACATTAAGGTATTTATGTGTTTGTAAGGAAATATTCCAATCAGTGTTTGATTTGACAAAATCAATAATTTTTGGTGTAATTTCATCTCTTTTATCCCATTCCGGTTGAATATATAATTGACAAGACAAACTTACTTTTTGTTCAAGTTCTTTTGCCCATTTAAAATCGTGATTGTTAAAAGCTATAATTTTTAACTCGTTGGCTATTTTATAATTTTCTTCTAATGGCAATTTAAATTTTTTAGGCGACAAACATATCCAATCAATATCACCCACAATTTGATAGGCCCCTGAAGTTTCTATGGCAATTTGAATATTTAACTCGTGAATAGCATCACACAAATAAGATAAATCATACATAGCAGGTTCACCACCGGTAATCACCACAAAATCTGTCCCCGATTGTTTAACCTTATCAACTATATCAGAAATCTTAACCAATGGATGAGTTTCAGCATCCCAACTCTCTTTAACGTCACACCAAGAACAACCTACATTACATCCTGCTAAACGAATAAAATAAGTAGCTCTACCTGAGTGAAAACCTTCTCCTTGAATAGAGTAAAAAGATTCCATTAACGGTATTTCTTCTTGTAGATTAAAACGCATTTAGTTTTTTCGTAAACAGAAAAATACTATAAATATTAATGGGTAGTGGTTAAATCTTCTCTAACACAAATTATAAAATCTGCAACACCTTTGTTTTCATCTTCCAACACACTAATATCGTCTTGCGTTACGGTGGACAGGGTTAAAATTTTTGAAATATCCACTTGTTTTTTGAGATAATAAATAATTCCTTCATAATTGTCGGAATGGTACGCACCTTGAAAATGTAAAAAAACAGTTTGAGGTGTGGTATTTTTTAAAATAAAATACGCCATTGTAGCATCTTTAATTGCCTGCGCTGTTGCCATACCTTCACCACCATGAGGCATTTGATAAATATCTTTGTAGCAAGCAAGCGTGCTGTCAAATTCAAATTGATTCAAAGGTACAATGTAAGATTTAGCCAAATCTGATAATTTATTTAATGATTGTAATCCTTTTTTGTAAACCATATTGGCGTAACGTCTCGGAATGTTAGATGCAATAAATTTTAATTGATTAGCTTTTGCAAACTCAACCAACGGTTTGTAGTCTGTGTTGTAATTAGGCCACAAACGCATCTCGTTTTGAAAGTTTTTACTCGATATCAATCCTTGCAAATATTCATCTAAAATAAACTGATTATCTGCCTCAAACATTTCCGCACCCAATACTAAATTTCTTTTATGTATGTCAAATAAACGTTTAGTGAGTTCTAATTGTAACCAATGAGAAATGGCATTGTTGTGATATTCACCAAAAAAAATGTGTGTTTTTTCTTTGGTCGCTTTAATAACCTTTTCAAAAGACACTTCTTTACCTTTTGAATTATATATTTTGTAAGCATCTAAATGCTGTCCCGAAAAACAAGTAAGTGTAATTAATACACTATAAAGTAACGCCGTTTTTTTCATATCTTAATGTCTTATATAGTTAATTGCAACAAAGTTAATTAATAAAATTAAACACTTACTGTGTTATTTGTAGAAAATGCAATTACACCTTAAATCCGCAATAAAATGTTCGCTTATTCTTATTTTTTACTTTATGAATTACTAACATGTTTTGACCCCACGGAATAGTAAGGGGCTTCAAAAAGATGAACTCTCAATTTACCACTTAGCCAAATATAAACATTTTGTGTTTAATTTTCTTTTAAGTTAATGCCAAATTTTATATTTGGCGGACTTTATTAAACGCACTAAAGGTTCAATTTATCACTGTTCCCCCCTTATTATGTATATTTTTTGTGCCTGTTGCACAAATATACCAAAAAGTCAAAAAAACTTGCTTAAACAACTAATAATTA
>DQTE01000223.1 GCA_015662905.1 Crocinitomix sp.
GGCAGGATTCGAACCTGCGACCTCCGCGTCCCAAACGCGGCGCGATAACCGGGCTACGCTACACCCCGATAGCCCTTTTGCGGGTGCAAATATAAGTATTTTTTATTAAACTCCAATAAATACTTATTTTTTTTTGCGGTGAGACAGGGATTCGAACCCTGGGTACCCGTTTCCAGGTACGCTTGTTTAGCAAACAAGTACTTTCGGCCTCTCAGTCACCTCACCATATTTTTAATGAACGGGGTGCAAATATAAAAAATTTGTATGAACTACATATAAATTTTTATTTTTTTTTTACCTAATGATTAAACCTGTATCTAATATTATTTTTTGCGGAATATGGCTATCTTTCTGTTTAATGTGGTTAACCAACAGACTTATAGATTTTTCACCTATTTTTTCAATGGGTTGAGCTATGGTTGATACTCTTGGGTGAGCAAAATCAAATACTTCTAAATCATCAAAGGAAAGAATTTTATAGTTAGGTTGGATGCCTTTTTTATTTAAAGCTCTTAACATGGCTTTTGTTAAATTGTTATTGACACAAAATACAGCATCAATTTCTTTACTTTCTATTTGTTGAATAGCGTTTTCTATGCCTGTCTCAATATTGTAGTGAGGTACTTGAATCAATAATGCGTCTTCTTTATTATCTAACTCACTAATATATCCTTTTATTCTTTCAGCTACAGAACTGATATATACTGGAGATATTGTTATACACGCAATTTTATTTTTACCTATTGATTTTAGATGTTTAATGCCCTTACTAGATCCTTCAAAATTTGACACAGAAACCGAATCTACGTTAAAATCATCAAAAACTCTATCAATTAAAACAAAAGGAAACTTTCTATTAGTTAAGAACTCTAATTCTTTTTCATTTTCAAGTGATGAAGCTATAATTAGACCTTCTATATTTTTACTTAACAGTTTGTTTATTAACATAATTTCTCTTTCGGAATCTTCATAAGAATTTGAAATTATTAAATCGTAACCTAATTCAGAAGCTTTCATCTCTATGGCTTTGCATAGTTTGCCATAAAATACATTAGAAATATCTGGAACAATTAAACCTAAAGTATTAGATTTTCCAATTCTTAACCCCCTAGCGTATTGATTAGGTATATAGTTTAATTCCTTTGCTTTTTCTTTAACTTTGAGTTGTGTTTCTTTGTTGATTCCTCTTTCGTCTGCCTTTCCATTTAATACAAGAGAAACAAGAGCCTTTGACACACCCAACGCTTCAGCTATATCTTTTAAAGATGATGTTTTCATAAATTTAAGGTTCAAGTAAAACAAATATAATTAAAAGTTTTGCATTAGCTAGTTTAATTATAATAAAAATAGATATCTTCTATAAAAACCATTAAAAGAAGTTGATATGCAACAGCTTTGAATTTTAATTTAATAACCTCTTTTGGTTCTTTAAAAACAAAAACATTAAAGAAAATGGCAAATAATGAAAATGAAATAATTTCTATCAATCTTTTATTTAAAAACATGGTGAGCACAGATGTTAAAAAAAATAACAGCAATAAAACAGACTTTATGTTTTCTTTTGTGTAAAGCCATAAAATTACTAATATAGATGCTGTAAAACCAATAAATTTCAACAACCTTGTAAAGTCGTTTTGTGAAATATTATAAAATAATATGTTATCGGTATAATGATAAAATAAAACCAAAGTACGTTCTGATAAAAAACAATAAAATAAAATTCCAATAAAATAAATAAGATTTACGATAAAACTGTTAGATTTATATGATTGGATTAAGCTTAATATGCTAACAATAAAAACTGTAACAGGGTTATAATGGTACGGAATATAAAAAAAACCTTTTTCTATAAAAGTAAGCAAACCTAAAACAGCATAAGTTAGTAGAGTTAAAACAACTATTTTAGCTGGTTTTTGCATTATTTTTTAGACAAAGCATCTTCAATATAATCAAAGGTTGAAAGTTTAATGGCCTTACCATCAACTACAGCAACATCATGTTCAAAATGGGCAGAGGGTTTATTGTCTCCTGTTAAAATTGTCCAACCATCTGGTAATTGATTGATTTTTTCGGTTCCCATATTAATCATTGGCTCAATGGCTATGGTTAACCCATTTTTAATTTTTTTACCTCTTCCACGCTTGCCGTAATTTGGCACTTGTGGGTCTTCATGCATAGTCTTACCTATGCCATGACCTACTAATTCTCTTACAATGCCATACCCATGTTTTTCAGCATGATTTTGTATTGCCCAACCTATATCTCCTATTCTATTTCCAACTCGTGTAGCTTCAATCCCTATATCCAAACATTCTTTGGTAACCTCTAATAGTTTTTTTACTTCAGGCTTTACCTCACCTACTTCAAAAGTATATGCATGATCTCCATAAAAGCCGTTTAATATAGCGCCACAATCAACCGATACTATATCTCCCTCTTGATAAGGCTTATCATTAGGTATGCCGTGTACAACCTGTGCGTTAGGAGAGATACAAAGTGTATTCGGAAAGTCATAAAGACCTAAGAAACCAGGCTCTGCACCTAAATCTTTAATATGTTCGTAGGCTACTTTATCTAATTCTAAACCTGTAACTCCTGGTTTTAGAATTTTGGCAATTTCCCCTAGTGTTTTAGAAACTACAAGGGCGGCTTGTCTCATTAGCTCTATTTCTTCCTCAGTTTTATAGATAATCATTTTTCTGTTTCAGTGTAAATTTTAGAAAAATAAAACCTCATAAGTCATAGACGTATGAGGTTTTTAAATGAGGTTGTTTAAGGTTGAATGATAAAATGTAAAAATAAGTTATTTTGTTGATTGCCAAGACATTTTTGAAAAGCATAGTTGAAGCTATGGTTAGAAAAAATAACGAAGGCAGGCGATAAAAGAATCATTTTTTAACTTATTATTTGACATTAAACAACTTCAATTTATATTTTAAAAAGTGTTACGATAAAACCTCTTTTACTAATTCGGCTGCATCTTCTAAAAGTACAGCTGAGTGAACATTTAACCCTGATTGGTCAATTAGCTCTTTTGCCTCTACAGCATTAGTACCTTGTAATCTTACAATAATTGGCACAGGAATCTCTCCCATGTTTTTATAAGCATCAACAATACCTTGAGCCACTCTGTCGCACCTTACAATGCCACCAAAAATATTAACTAAAATAGCTTCTACATTTGGATCTTTTAAAATAATTCTGAAAGCTTTTTCAACCCGTTCGGCATCAGCAGTTCCACCTACATCTAAAAAGTTTGCAGGATTACCACCGTATAGTTTTATAATATCCATAGTTGCCATTGCAAGTCCAGCACCGTTAACCATACACCCTACATTACCATCTAAGTCAACATAATTTAAACCCGCTTCATCAGCTTCAACCTCAATTGGGTTTTCTTCTGTTTTATCACGCATTGCGGCATAATCTTTATGTCTAAACAATCCGTTACCGTCTAAAGTGACTTTTGAATCCACAGCAATGATTCTATCGTCAGACGTTTTTAGTACAGGATTAATTTCAAACATTGAAGCGTCACACCCTTCGTAGGCGGCATAAAGTGCGTAAACAAATTTTGTCATTTGTTTGAAAGCCTGTCCACTCAACCCTAAGTTAAAAGCAATTCTTCTTGCTTGAAAACCTTGTAAACCAACGCGTGGATCAATTTCTTCTTTAAAAATTAAATGAGGTGTTTTTTCAGCTACGGTTTCAATATCCATTCCTCCTTCGGTTGAATACATGATAATGTTTCTTTCGCTTGCTCTATCTAGTAGAACAGACATATAAAATTCTGCGGGTTCAGAATCTCCAGGATAATAAACATCCTCAGCAATTAAAACTTTATTTACTTTCTTTCCTTTTTCAGAAGTTTGTTTGGTTACTAAGTGACCACCTAAAATACCCTTTACAGTATCTTCAACTTTATCTAATCCTTTTGCCAAAACTACACCATGAGATCCTGTTTCCCTAACAACTCCTTTACCTCTTCCTCCTGCGTGAATTTGTGCTTTAACAACAAACCACTCAGTTCCTGTTTTTTCGTTAAGTTCTTTTGCTGCTTTAACTGCATCTTCTACCTTGTCAACAACTACCCCTCTTTGAATAGCTACGCCAAAGCTTTCTAATATTGATTTCCCTTGATATTCGTGTAAATTCATTTGAATTTTATTTTTAAATTGGACTGTAAAATTACTTTTAAAAAATAAACTAACAAAGAAAAGTAAGAAAATAGTTTTAGATTTTATTTGATAAAGATATATTGGTTAACTATCTTTGCGCAAAATTTTATAGATAATGGCAACAAACAGAACATTTACAATGATAAAACCAGAGGCGGTAGCCAATGGGGATATGGGAAAAATAATCGATATGATTATTGAGGCAGGCTTTAAAATTAAAGCTATGAAATTAACAAGGTTAACTCCTGAAAGAGCTGGAGAGTTTTATGAGGTTCACAAAGAAAGACCTTTTTACGGTGAGTTAGTTGAGTATATGTCTAGTGGACCAATTGTGGCAGCCGTTTTAGAAAAAGAAAACGCGGTTGCAGATTTTAGAAAATTGATTGGAGCTACTGACCCATCTGAAGCTGAAGAAGGTACAATTAGAAAAAGATTTGCTAAGTCAAAAGCTGAGAATGCAGTTCACGGTTCTGATTCTGATGAAAACGCCGAAATTGAAAGTAATTTTCACTTTTCTGCTGATGAAATAGTAGGGTAATTTTTATTAATCTCACAAAAAAGAGAAGACAAAGTCTTCTCTTTTTTTTTTGACTTAAAAAGTATAAACCTTATTATATTACCTTTGTAAATAATTACATTAAACGTATGAAATTTTCTGAATATTCTTTATCTATTGAGTTAAAACAAAACCTAGAGAGACTTGGTTTTAATCGCCCTACTGATATTCAGTTTAAAACCATAGGCCCAATATTGAGAGGTGAAGATTTATTAGCTATTGCGCAAACAGGTACAGGAAAAACTGCGGCGTTTGCAATTCCAATTTTAGATAAACTTCATAAATCTAAAACATCAAAACGTTCTGATGGGATAAAGTGTTTAGTAATGGTGCCAACCAGAGAATTAGCCATACAAATTACTGAGGCTTTTAACGAATTGGGGAAAAATTTAAGAGTAAAAACAGCTTCTATTTATGGAGGGGTTGACCAAGACCCTCAAATTATAAAACTAGAGAAGGGGGTTGATATCTTAGTAACTACACCTGGTAGAATGTTTGACTTTTTACATCAAAAACATTTACGTTTAAATAGGGTAACTACGCTTGTGTTAGATGAAGCCGACCACATGCTTGATTTAGGTTTTTTAAAAGATATTCAAGATGTAAACAAGTTTTTACCCAAGGATAAACAAACACTTTTCTTTTCGGCAACGATTGACAAAAAAATTAAAAAATATGCTTATTCTTTAATTAAGGGTAATGCCATACATATACAAATATCTCCTAAAAACCCTGTAAATAAAAACATTACCCATACTATTACAAAAATTAAAATGGATGATAAGCGCTTTTTTTTAGAGCGGTTGATTAAAGATAATCCAGAGAGTAAAATGCTTGTTTTTGTTAGAACAAAAATAAGAGCAGAGCGGGTTAAAAAAGCTATGGCTCGTGTAAATATTAATGCTGATACTATTCATGGTGATAAAGAACAAAAGGATAGATTAATAGCCCTTAACAAATTCAAGTCTGGGGATACAAAAGTTTTAATTGCTACAGATGTTTCGGCAAGAGGAATTGATATACCTAACGTTGAGTTTGTTGTGAATTATGATATACCTGAACAAGCAGAAAATTATGTGCATAGGATAGGTCGTACAGGTAGAGGAAATAATAAAGGTATAGCTGTTTCTTTCTACAGTCCTGAGGAAAAATCATTAATTGAAGATATTGAAAAATATTTGGGACAAAGGATTGAAAATGTTCAGATATCTAAAAAAGAATACGGTGAAATCATTAACTTCAGAGAAGAAAAAATAAACGACTGGAAATCAGTTATAAATCAAATTGATGAATTAGAAAATCTTAAGAAAAAGAAAAAAAAGAAAAAAAGAAAAAAATAATTGCTTTGAAAATAAAAATTTAATTGTAAATTTGCCCTCGCAATTGCAAAAGCGCAATTAAAAAAGTTTAATGTCCCATGGTGTAACTGGCAACACGTCTGGTTTTGGTCCAGAAGAGTCTAGGTTCGAGCCCTAGTGGGACAACTAAATAGCTCCACAATTTTGTGGAGCTTTTTTATAAC
>DQTE01000046.1 GCA_015662905.1 Crocinitomix sp.
AGGCACTGTTCACTTTATAGGTGTTGACAGTGTACCTGATATTTCAATTGATTCTCACCGCACAAATAAATATCCTATTTTAATGAAACTCAAAGGTCAATATTTTATTGGAAATGATAATGGTGTTTTTACATTATTAAAAGATTTTCATTTGGCTGAGGAAATTGTTAGGTTAGATTTTTCATCTAAAAATATTTTTAGACATCCTTTTAAAAACATCTATGTACCAGCTATAATAAAAATTCTAAACGACCAAAAATTACATCATATTGGTGAATCTATAGAAGTTAAAGATCTGAATAGAGCTTTAATAACACAAGCTTTAATAAATGAGCATGAAATAAAAGGTACGGTCATTCATGTTGATAATTATGAAAATGTGATTATCAATGTAACAGAGGGTTTGTTTAGTAAAATAGGTAAGGGAAATCCCTTTACTATTTATTTTAGATCTAAAAATTATTTTATTGATAGAATATCAGAGAATTACAATGAAGTACCTATTGGAGAAAAACTTGCACTTTTTAATGAAAACGAATGGTTAGAAATAGCCATCAATAAAGGAACAAAACTAACGGGAGGGGGAGCCTCATCTTTGTTAGGTCTTAAAAAAAATGATGTAATTAGAATAGAATTTCATCCACCAGGTTCTAAAAACAAAATTGATGATTTATTTACCTAACCTTTAGCTTTTCAATAATTTTTTATAAAAGTTTTCTAAAACAAAGCAACTTATGATTATATTTATCGTTTAATAAAATATAAAGTATTATATTACATGAAAAATTCAATTTTAGTACTCGTAGTCATGGCTGTGTTTCTTTGGTCGTTTAGAAGCAATGAAGAAACCTCATATTTTGTACAGTTTAAAGTTTTTACAGTTGAAAGTAACGAAAAAGCACAACTAATTGATGAAAAAATGCGTCAAAAATCTGGTGTAAAAATTAGTAGAACAGATTATTACACTAGTACCTATTATTGCGTTTTGAATTCTGGAGTTACTTATTCAGAAGAACAATTTAAAAATTGGTTTCATAAGTTAGGGTATGAAATAGGGTGTTTTACTATGGGGATTCACGGTAAAGACCTTATCACTTCACCTCACACATTAAAATCTTGTAAGAATGAAAAATAAAATATTTATATTACTAGCTTTTCTTCATGTAACTCATTTAGTTTTTTCACAAACATTAGATACAGATGATTGTTCAGATGGCTTTAACGGGTGTGATGCTACACAAAATGGCTTTACAATTGATCCTTCAGGTCCAGGAGAAATTGACGAGTATAATGGCCCAAACGGTAACAATATTTCGTGGCCATCACCAAACCCACAGGGTGTAAATGCTGGTTGTATGTTTGCAGGTGAATTAAATAGCACGTGGATAAGTTTTACCATTTTAAATGATGGTGTACTTGAATTTTCAATTGGTCAAGCTGGTGGCACTGGATATTTTGATTGGATAATGTGGCAAAATACAAATGGTTTAGCTTGTGATGAAATATACAATAACACATTAGCACCTGTAGCCTGTAATTGGAATGCATCCTCAGCTGGTTTTACAGGGATGGCAAACACATTACCTCCTGGAGCAAATGCAGGTAATTTTCAACCTGCTTTAAATGTTCTAGCTGGAGAAATGTATATCATATGTTTTTCTAACTACAGCGGATTAACCGGTATTCAAGTTCCTTTTAATAACTTAGGTTCTGCAGGAATTGTCTGTTCAAGTCCAACTACTATTTTAGAGCCAACCATTTGTCAAGGTGACATAGCTGATATTAATATTTTAGGGGTACCTCCTAATACACAATCTTATTCATGGTCACCTGCAACTAACTTATCTGATCCAAATGGCGGTCCTAGTATTCAAGCATGGCCAAATGTAACTACAACCTATACAGTAACTATGGTTTCGCCTGATAGTACTTGGACAAATGATGTTACTGTAACCGTTATGCCTTTAATTACTCCAGATGCAGGTTTAGATGATTCATTATGTCATTCTACTACTGCCGGATATCAATTTAATCCTACTTTATCTAATAACGGTAGTGTAACATGGGAGTTTTTATCAGGTCCACCCACAGCACCTGGCACACCAAATTCTATTTTTCAACCTAATGCCAACAATACTAACGCAACTGCTTTAACCAATTACCCTGGATTGTATTATTATGTTTTACACGAGACTGATATAAGTGGTGTTTGTCCAGATGGTACAGATACTATTGCCATTTATTTTTCAAAAGAAAATCACACTTCTACATTTACAGACCCTAGTTGCTACGGCAGTAATGATGGTAGCATTCAAATTACAAGTACAGGAACTCTAGGCGCAATTTTGTATGGCTTTAATGGTGTAGCGGTCAATGCACTCTCTGATACAACAGGTATTTCTGCAGGAACATATACCTTAGTAAGTGAAGATGTTGTAGGTTGTATAGCTACTTCTACGGTAACCTTAACTGACCCTCCACAAATTAATCTTACCGTAGGACCTACCCCAGATACTACAATATGTGAAAATGGTACAGCTACCCTGTATGCTAATGCTACAAATGGTAATAATTTTGTCTATCACTGGAATCATACTAATGATACATCACCTATACAACAAATTAATCCATTTAACGACTCAACTGTTTACGTTTTTGCTGAAAGTGATTTAGGTTGTTTCTCGGACACTTTACCCGTAACAGTATTATTACATCAGCCCATTAGTATAGATTTCTTAATAAATGACACAGTTTGTCCAGGTTATGATGCTTCTATGTCCATAAATGCTTCTGGAGGTTTCCAAGGCTACACTTATACATGGACGGAAAACGGTAGTAATTTTAATGATTCTGACAATGAGATTAATATCAATCCTTTAGTTCAAACAACGTATTGTGTTACTGTTACAGACAATTGTGAATCTACACCAAAAACATCATGTGCAGATATTATAATGAGAGAGGTTCCTCAACCAATGTTTGCCGTTGACACTACTGAAGGATGTGTACCTACGGAAATTATGTTTTATGATATTACGCAATATAATTTGGCTGAAACACAAACAGACTCTGTTAATTGGGTCATAGAGGGTGTATGGTACACCTCTGATACTGTCAATCATTTATTTGAAAATGTTGGAACTTATGGATTAACTTACGAAATATTTACTCAGTTTGGCTGTCATCAAATGGTTACAGTTAATGATTACATTACTATACATGATAAACCTTATCCAAATTTTTATGTCATTTCTAACCCAACTACAATATTTAACACGGAGGTGGATATGATTAATAATACTGATGGAATAAACAATCAATATCAATGGTATTTCCCAGGAGGTGTTCCTGCCAATTCCAATGCTGAAGAACCTACAGTATTATATCCTGAAGGAGTTTCTGCAGATTACCCTGTTGAATTAATTGTTACCAATGAATTTAATTGTGTAGATTCTACAACTGATGTAGTTCGTGTTATATCAGATGTATTAATTTATGCACCTAATACGTTTACGCCTGATGGAGATCAAAAAAATAACACTTGGAGAGTTTATGTAGATGGTATTGACGTTAATGATTTTCATTTGTTTATATTTAACCGTTGGGGTGAAATAATTTGGGAGTCTTATGACCCTGAAGGAATTTGGGATGGTACTTATGGCAATACACCTGTTAAAGACGGTACCTACGTATGGAGAGTTATTGTAAAAGATTTTAATAGTGATAAAAAATATGAATTTAAAGGTACTGTTAATGTGCTTAGATAAGTTACAATTTATCTTGCTATTGCTACAAAAACCTTTTTCTTTTTGATTTGAGTATTTTTTAGTTTTTTAACCAATTGAGTTATTTTACTTCTATCAACAGCGACCATAGAGAAGTAATCTTTAACTTCTATTAAACCTAATTCTGATTTATTTAAACCACCTTTTTGGCAGAAAGTTCCAACTAAATCAACTTTATTTATTTTATTTTTTTTACCTGCATTTATAAAGACAGTTTGGTATTTGGGTAATTGAGGAATGTAAAAATCATCATTCAAAATAAATTCTTTAACGGTTGAGGCATCTACAAAGTCAGGTAAGTATTCTTGCTTAGATAATACAAAATATATATCACCAGATTTATCAATTCTTGCTGTTCTACCATTGCGGTGAATGTAAGCATCTTCCACTAAGGGTAATTGGTAGTGTATCACATGCTTAATACCATCTATATCAAGTCCTCTTGAGCCTAAATCAGTACTAAGTAAAATGTTAACCGAACCACTTTTTAGTTTAAATAACGACTTTTCTCTTTCATCTTGTTTAAGTCCTCCGTGGTATTTGGCATACACAATCTCCATACCGTTCAATACATCTCCTACCCTTTCCACTGCATCTCTATGATTACAAAAAACAATGGCAGGTTCGTTTTTTAATTGACAGAGTAAATGCATCAAAATTTCAGCTTTATCAGAATCACTAGCTCTAACAAAATGCAAATTAAATTTTGAGGGTTGATGTGTATGTAAATAGTCTATTTTAAGATAGTCTTTAAAAGAAATAAATCTAGGCACTTCAATAGCTTGAGTTGCTGATGTAAGAACTACACTATTCAAATTATTCATTTCACTTAATAAAAAGTTTATATCCTTTTCAAAACCATATTCTAAGGATTTATCAAACTCATCACAAATTAAAAAATTGATTGTAGAAAAATTAAGATTACCCTTTCTTAAATGATCCACTAACCTACCTGGCGTACCTATTAAAATCAAAGGTAAATCACAAAGCGTATTAAGCTCTGAATTATAGTCGTGTCCACCATAAAAACAAGCCGTTCTTAAATTTGATTTCATTTGTTTAATGACACTTTCTATTTGTTGAACCAATTCCCTTGACGGTGCAATAATAAGTGCTTGTATTTGTTTAATTTTGGGATTTATTTTACTCAATAGAGGCAATAAGAATGCTAGTGTCTTCCCACTACCTGTTGGAGACAACAAAAGGATATTACCTTTTAATTTACTTTTTTCTATGACCTCCACTTGCATAGGATTTAAGGTTTTAATCCCTAAATTTGATAAATACTTTTGCATCTTTTAAGTTTTTGAGCAAAAGTAATGTATTTGTTCTCATCATACATATTATTGGAAAAAAAGTATAAAAAGAGCAAATAATAACATTAAAATTGAGTTATATTTGCTACTGAATGAAAAAAATAGCTATTCTCATACTCCTCTTTATTACTAGCTATACTGTTGCCCAAAAGGGTGATATTATTTTTGGTTTTCAATTTAAACCTATTGTGCCTAATAAGTTTGTTGGTGAATATGAAAAACGTTATGATAGTTTACCATCATTTTTCGCATCAACCAAACAAACTGTAGGTTATTCTTTTGGAATGGTTTTTAGAAAATATTTTACAGATAAAGTAGCATTAGAAACTGGTATAAATTTTACTAAACGTAATTTTAATTTGAGTTTTGAAGTAAAAGATTCTAATTTTTTGGCAAATAATACCGTTGAGTTTATAAATTACCAAATTCCTATAAAAGGTTTATTTTTTATACAGTTGTCAGATGAAATTTTTATGAATGCGTCTTTAGGAATTCACGCAGATTTTTTCCCGTCTTATGTGGGTACCTCAAACGTAATAAATATTAATAATGAATTTTTATTTGTTGGTGCTAGAATTTTTTGGGCTCAAGTAGGCGCAAATGCTAATTTTGGTTTTGATTTTAGAACACGTAAAAAAGGAACATTTTATTTAGGAACAACTTATAACCATCCATTTAGAGATATTATGCGATTTAATATGGCTTGGCGATATGGTGCATCAACAACTATTATTCAAAAACCTATTAGAGGTAACTATCTAACCATAGATTTAAGATACTACTTCCCTGTTAACAAAAAAGATAAAATTAACCCCAATTAAAAAATTATATCCCCTATTTTTTTGAAATAAAACGACTTAATGCCAATTATTAAGTTTTTATTATATTTGCAATTAAGAAAACTTATATGTCGAAAAACTATAAAACTTCATTTTACACGCTAACGATTTTATTTTTTTTATGGGGTTTTACCACTGTTTTAAACGACATTTTGGTACCTTATTTTAAATCAAAGTTTAATTTAGGAGATACAGCATCAATGTTGGTACAAACTACATTTTTTGGTGCTTATGGTATAGGTGCTTTTGCATATTACATATACAGTAAATATAAAACAGATTTATTAAATAAAATCGGATATAAAAATGGTATTTTAATAGGTTTACTTTTATCTGCCATAGGCACGGCACTATTTTTTCCTATTTCGTATATCAACAATTATTATGTTTATTTACTTCCATTATTTGTTATAGGAATTGGTTTTACTATTTTACAAATAGCTTGTAATCCTTACGTTACTTTATTGGGCGAACAGAAGTCAGCCTCTAGTAGATTGAATTTATCGCAAGGAATAAACTCTTTAGGAACAACTTTAGCACCAATTATTGGAGCATTTTTATTATTCAATAGTGAGGACTCTAGTGTTACTGCAACAGACATAGGTATTCCTTTTTTGATTTTATCCAGTATTTTTTTATTAACTTTTGTATTTGTTAAATTTCAAAACTTACCCGATTATAAAAATGATGCTTTTATTAATAAAGTTGATGTTTTAACTATTCCACAAGTTAAATTAGGAATGATAGCTATATTTTTATATGTTGGGGCTGAAGTAGCTATTGGTAGTAAATTGTTAGAATACCTAACTTTGGAAAATATAATGGGGTTTGATAAAGATATAGCGGGTGCTTATGTTGGAATTTACTGGGGAGGCGCAATGATTGGGAGATTATCATCAGCGTTTTTACTTAATCAAGAACTAACATTAAATAAACGTGTGATATATAGTGCTTTATCTACTATTGCTACCGTTGTCATTATTACGTTTGCTATACAAATAACAACCAAACTTAATTTTTATGACATCTACCCTATTCTTTTCTTTATACCAATTCAGTTTATGGGACTTTTTATCTTCCGTGATTCAAACCAAATGACCTTAGGAACATTTTCGGGACTTAATGTTATACTTTTATTAACTGCTTTTATTTTTAAAGGAGAAATTGCTATGTGGAGTATCATAGCCATTGGACTTTTTAATTCAATTATGTGGTCTAATATATTTACAATTTCTATTGAAAATTTAAAAGAAAACACCTCAAAAGCGTCATCATTACTGATTATTATGATAACAGGAGGGGCAATTTTCCCTCTTTTTATGGGGATAGTATCTGATAAATATAATTTAGAATATGCTTATTTATTACCCATTATTGCTTATTTTTACATATTCATATTTGGAATTAAAAGTAAATCATTTAAACATAAATTATCTAAACAAACAGAATGAATTATTTAGGAATTGATATTGGTGGAACTAACATTGCTTATGGTATTGTTGATTCTAATAATGAGATTGTTTACTCAAACTCTCTAAAAACAAACAGTTTTAAAAATGCCCAAGCTTGTGCCAAAGCTATTTATGATGATATAAAAAAACACACTAAATTTAAAATTAAAGCCATTGGTATAGGTGCACCTTCAGTAAATTTTAACACTCAAAGTATTGAAAATGCACCAAATTTAAAGTGGGAAGATAAAATCATTCCATTAAAGGATATTTTTGAATCACAATTTGACATATCTACTAAAGTTGTTAATGATGCAAGTGCGGCAGTA
>DQTE01000102.1 GCA_015662905.1 Crocinitomix sp.
TACACTTTTTACAGATTACTCCGTACTCTTCTCTATGCGCTTTGAAAGCTAATTTACAACTGTTTTCGTCAGGATACTTATTAAAAAAATCTAATGTTTTCATTTGATAATTGTTTATATAAAACAAATATCGGAGGACAAAACATATTCTATTTACGTTCTACTGGTAAAGTTACCGATAGGCATAAAAAGTAATTATTTATTGAGAAAACAACCCCCATTAAATTTAACTTTGCAAGCCTTATGCTAACAATTGTAATTGTCTTTACTACCTTTGCGGTTAAATAAGTAAAATACATAAAACTAATTTACAAAATAACAAAACAACATGAAAAAAAAATAGCCATTTCGGTTTTAATATTATTAGTCTTAATCCAATTTATAAGAATTGACAAAGATAATCCTGTTACACCAATAGAAAATGATTTTATAGAAATATATAATCCACCAACAGAAATAGCAACCATTCTAAAAACATCATGTTATGATTGTCATTCAAACCAAGTCAACTATCCTTGGTACACAAATGTAGCACCTGTGTCGTGGGTTGTAAAAAAACACATAAATGAAGCAAGAGAATATTTTAACTTTTCAGATTGGTCATCACAAACAGCAAAAAGACAAGATTATATTTTAGAAGAATGCGCTGAGGAGGTAGAAGAGGGTGAGATGCCGCTATCATCTTATTTATTAATGCATTCAGAAGCTGAATTAACGCAAATTCAAATAGAAACTTTGGAAAACTATTTCAAATCGTTAAGAAAATAATTATTCATAATTCAATTTTATAAAGGCTTTCATTCCGTAAAAAGGAATTGACGTTAAGTTTTCTTCTTCAATATACTGTCCTTGATATATTCTATAACTCTGTTTAGGTTTGTGTTTGTCTTGGAACAATTTTAAACTTTTCAGGGTTCCTTTTTTACCCGATTTCACTTCAATTGGCACAACAGAGGTGTCAATGTTAATTAAAAAATCTAATTCTGCACTACTACTTTTGGCATCTCTCGACCAATAATATAAACTTGCTTTAGTAAATTTATCACTTAATGTTAAAAACTCTTGACCAACAAACTGTTCAGCTAAAGCACCTTTGTAAACATCTGTAATGTCTTTAGATAGTGCAATTTCTTTTGATAAACCGTTAATATAATTCATTAAACCGATATCTAAAAATATAGCTTTGTATGTTTTTTCAGATGAACCAACCTCTAAAGGTAAACCAGCACCAGATGTTTTTTTGACTTTGTAAATTACGCCTGCTGTTTCCAGTAAATCAAAGGCATTTTTTAAATCACGAGACTTTATAGTATCATCAATTTTAGAATAGGAAATTTTACCCCCAATATGAGCAGGAAGTGTAGCGAATATTTTTTGTAAATACTTAAATTGAATTTTAGTTGCATATTTTGCAAAATCATCTTTATAAGTTTGAATGATTGAACGTTGAATTTTTTGACACGTTTTAATGCTTTTATTCAAAACATAAGATTGTACAACTTCAGGCATTCCACCAATAGTGTAGTATGTTTTTGTGTAATCTATTAGTTTGTTATGCAGTTCTTTTGACAATGTTTTATAATTAGACTTATCTAAAATATAATCATGTAAAATGTTTTCATTACAAGCTATTAAAAATTCACTAAAACTCATAGGATATAAATAAAGGTATTGTATTCTACCTACGGGCATTCTAAAATCCTCTGCCTCTAAACTAAACTCTAAAAGTGAGCCTGCACCAATAATATGTAATTCATTATAATCTTCATAAAAATATCTTAAAGCTAAAATAGCGTTAGGACAATCTTGAATTTCATCTAAAAAAACAAGTGTTTTTCCTGCTATTATTTTTTGATTAGTAAATACCTCAATTTTGTTCTACTATTTTATAGGGGTCAAAAGTGTTAAATAATTTAATGAGTTCAGGTGTTTTTTTAAAATTGATTAAAATGTAATTATCAAATTCATTTTCACCTAATTGCTTAACCAAGTATGATTTACCAATTTGTCTTGCGCCCCTAAATAATAAAGGTTTTCTTTTGGTTTCATTTTTCCATTCAATTAATGTGCTGTATGCTTCTCTAAACATTTTTTTATTTTGTATGTTACAAATATACATTAATTTATTCATTTTTGGTCAAAAATAAAGGTTGTTTTAAGTATAAGTTGGCTAAAAGGAAAGGGTGTTTTGAATGTAAACTGGTCAAAAGGAAAGGTTGTTTTTCTTTTATAATCTGAAATAATTGTTAAAATTATCATTTAATGTGATAAATAGCACTGAATATTTGTAAATAATCACTAACTTTGACTAAAATCAAATATTATGAAAACAATTACAATAATATTCAGTTTAGGAATAATGACAAGTTTATCATGTCAAAAAAAAGAAGAGCTAACGGTTGAAGAGGTTGAGGATTTAACTTTTTTGAGAGAGGAAGAAAAATTAGCTAGAGATGTCTATTTATATGCGTTTGATAAGTATGGTGAGGATATTTTTACAAACATTGCAGCTACTGAAGAAAAACATATGAATAAAGTGTTAACTATTTTAAATGATTATGATATTTCAGATCCTGCTTCAAACGTAAGAGGAGAATTTACAAATCAAGTTTTACAAAATTTATATAATGATTTAACATTCCTGGTTGATAGTTCTTTAGTTCAGGCTTTAAAAGTAGGGGCAACAATTGAAGATTTAGATATTAATGATATCAACTTAAATATTTCAAGAACAGATAAAGATGAAATATTAGACATGTATGAAAAGTTAAATTGTGGATCAAGAAATCACATGAGAGCATTCACAAATGCATTAACGGAAAATAATGAAACCTACACAGTCCAATATATTTCAGAATCAGATTATGATGCTATATTAGCATCATCAAATGAAAGTTGTGGATGGTATAATTAATAGATACTTTAGAATAATTTAAATTACATGATATTAAAATAAAATTATGAAAAAAACGATTAAAATTGCATCAGTCTTAGCGTTAACATTAAGTTTTAATACATTTGCTCAAGAAGAGTTTAATGTAGAAATTGAACCAGTTGTAATAACTAATTCACCAGCAATACATTCTTTTGCTTTTGGACAAACAACTGATGAAAAATGGGTAATTGTTGGGGGGAGAATGGATGGTTTGCATCAAAGACAACCGTTTGCAGCATTTCAAGAAAATGACAATAATAAAAATGTATTTGTAGTTGATCCTATATCTAACCAAACATATAGTGCATCATTAAGTGTATTACCGACTTCAATTTACGAACAGTTACAATCTACAAATCAAGAGTTTTATCAACGTAACAATACACTTTATGTTATAGGTGGTTATGGTTATAGCACAACTGCTGATGAACATTTAACGTATGCAAATTTAACAGCAATTGATATTGATGGATTATCTAACGCAGTAATAAATGGTAATTCAATTTTACCTTATTTTAGACAAATAGAGGATAGTTTGTTTGCCGTTACTGGTGGTCAAATTGGTTATTTAGATAGTGTGTTTTACTTAGCTGGTGGTCAATATTTTGAGGGTAGATATAACCCAATGGGACCAAACAATGGACCAGGATTTATACAGGAATATACAGATGAGGTAAGGCTGTTTAAATTAAGTGATGACGGAACAAGTTTAACTGTTTATGAAGAAACTGAATTTTACGACCAAACCAATTTGCATAGACGTGATTACAATATGATACCACAAATATTTCCTAATGGAGACAAGGGGTTTACAATGTATAGTGGTGTGTTTGATCCAAATGATTTGCCTTACTTAAATTCTGTTGATGTAACTGAGTCGGCTTATACAGTAAATAATAGCTTTACACAGTATTTAAGTCAATATCATAGTGCTAAAATTCCTGTTTTTGATATAAATTCAAATGCTATGCATACTTTATTTTTTGGAGGAATGAGTCAATACACATTAGATGCTAACAATGCATTAGTGCAAGATGATGATGTACCTTTTGTAAAAACAATTAGTAAAGTAACACGCTTAACTGACGGTAGTATGCAGGAGGTTAAACTAAATATCGAAATGCCTACTTTACTTGGAGCTGGTGCAGAGTTTATTCCTTTAATTAGTTCAGGATTGTATTTAGATGATGAGATTTTAGATATAAATGCAGTTCCAAATTCAAAAACGTTAATTGGTTATATAGTGGGAGGAATTGAAAGTACATTGCCTAATATCTTTTTTATAAATGATGGAACGCAGAGTAGCGCAAGTAATGTTGTGTTTAAGGTTTATATAAATAAATCAACAGTAGGTTTACATGAGCAAGTAATTACAGGAAGCCAAGTATTTAATTTGAATGTATTTCCAAATCCAGTTATAAATAAAGTAAATGTTGACTTTTTTGTACCAGACAATAATCCAGTAATGGTTAATGTTTATAATAGTTTAGGACAATCAGTTTATCAAAAAAACATTGAAAATCAAATAGGAAAACAAAACTTAACAATTGATTTTGAAAACATGGCGAAAGGTGCATATATTGTTAAGATAGAAGGTACAAATTATAGTTTTGAACAATCATTCATAAAAAAATAAGATATGAAATATATTAGTATTGCTACTGTAGTATTATTCGCAGTGTCTTGTTCAAATAAAGAAACTGAGACAGCAGATAGTGTAGTTGAAGATAAGCTACCTCCACTAAGCAGGATATAAATAATTAATGCTCCGCATGTATTTGCAATACTGCGGAAACTAACAACTAAACGTCAGGCATTTGCAATGCCTTAACAAGCGTTTGCACACTCTACACAATCCCAAAACA
>DQTE01000129.1 GCA_015662905.1 Crocinitomix sp.
AAAAAAAATACATTCATTATAATGAATAAAAAGGGTTTTTAGGGTAATCCTTTTTAAAGTACATTATCAAATTAGAATTTTAAAACAAGGTTACACTATTGTGTTTCCTTTCGTTTTTTAGAATAACGGTACCACATTATACCAAAGAGGCATATAAAAAAAAAGCCTGCACTGTAGTAAAACCTCTTTTTCCATATTTTGTATTGCTCTTGTTGATAGAGAGTGTCTGCGTAAGTATTTGATATATTTAAGGGGGTTGGTGACTCTACCTTCCAAAACGTATTATTATACGTTGTAGAATCCGGATGGATTAAGCTATAAGTGAAGGCGGTGTCAACAATAGTATTTATACCTAAATATATTAAAGAATCTACAACTAACTCTTGGTTGTCGTAAAGTAATATTTTACACCCTTTTCGGGGAAGTCCAAAATCAAAATTTCCGTAAACATTATTTGTGTCAATACTTGGATAAGTAGTTGTAAAGCTTGCCTTGTTTTTTGTTAAAACTATAAAATCACCTGAGTTTAAAACAAGGGTAGAGTTTAATTTAAAACGGGTTTTAAATTTATTTTTTGCAAAATAAAAACCACCTAAATCAATTGGGGTTTGAGAACGGTTATATATTTCTACCCAGTCATCTGTACTATCTCCTTCAATTTGATAGAAACTAATTTCGTTAAAAATTAAACTGTCCTTATAAACACTTAATGGTTTTGGTTTGATGATAGGTTCTAATGTTACATTTGTCATAGGTACAAAGGTTAATTCATTATCAACTTCATCTCTATTTTTCCACCCAACAAATTCATAACCGTGTTTTGGTTCTACCTTAATTGATACGGGAATGTTTTCATAATATACGCCACTAAATCTCCGTTTAATTTTTAAATGTTTATTAAATGTAATTTTACAATTGTTAAATTTAGGAGGAATAATTTCTACTGTAATTTCATCACCTAAATTAAATTTTTCTTTTAGGTGTTGTCGCATATATTTTGGACGTTCAACAACAAAGGTTTTGACAACGTTTAAATGAAATTTCCAGTTGATTAAACTTGTGCCCCATCTTTTTACGTGGTAAGTCATTTCATCCTCTATTCTTTTACTCATTTTATTTAAAAGAGCTACAGCTGTGTCAGGATGATATACTGTATTGAGGTAGTCGCAAGTGTTAACAATATACTTAAATCTTAAATTTTGATTCTCTAACAATTTTCTAATAATAAACGTTGACCAAGGTGGGTCAGGCCACGCCTCTGCATTAACAGAGGTAAATTTTTTTAAGGTGTTACGTTTATATCCTGTATAATTATTGTTACCTAATCCTAAATCCAAGTCGTAAAACACCCAGCGCCATTTGGCAGAGTCTGTTCTTTCTCTCCAATACCTTATGTTTCCTCCAGCATCTCTGTTATCCGAATATACTTCTGCAATATTGTAACGGATGTAATCGTGTATATCCATGAAAGTTGACAATGTTTGTACATTATCATTCAAGGATAAATTGTGTGTTCTTAAAAAATAAAGTAACTTTTTATAGTTTTTAGAATAACCGTGTCGTTTAACCCCGTTTTGACGTAGAATGTCAACATTGTTTTTATCTATACCGTAGTTTTGTGCCAAATAATGTTCATTAATTTTTTCGCGAATATTTTGAATACCCCAATACTCACCATTAATATAAACAACAGTAGGTTCATATTCTTGAATTGCCAATCCTGTTGGTTTTGCCAACTGAGTCATAAAAGCATCACGTAAATGAGTACGTTTAAAATCACCACCTGAGTTTCTTAAAATAAAAGACTTATATTTTTTGTGAGGTCTTTGTTTAAAAATGGGGTATTCAAATCTGTTTTCCCCATATTTTTTACGTGCAATTATGGCGAGAGATTTTTGAGGTAAGGCTCTACTATACCCTCCAAATAAACTCATACCTGCCAACTGATTGAAACAGAGTTCTCCATTTGGCAAATACATTTCTACATTGCAAACTTTTTCCCAACTCTTCCAAAAATTAGCACCTTTGTAGGGTTCAATTGAATCAGCACAACAACCTTTAACATATATACCTCTACTGTAGTCCCAAAAGTTATTTGGGTCAGATACCACAGAAATAATAGGTAAAGTATAGTTCCTGTCACAAAAATAAGATTGGGTAATTATTTTTGACTTTTTTCCGTCAACATAGGTTACAGCTCTAATGACACCAACTTTGTCAATTTTTAGGGGGGTTGTATATTTTTTTGATTTACTATTTGGTGTTGAACCATCTGTGGTGTAATAAATTGGGGTGTTTTGTTCTGTTTTTAGCTCAACCTCTATACCTTTTTGAAAAACACCCCCTTCAGGAAAAAAAACAACTTGTGCTTTTAATCCAAAATAAAAGAAAAAAATAAGTATATTGGTTGTTATTTTCAAGATGTTCAAAAGTACAATTTTTATTTTAAATTAGTAGTAAGTTGTATTAAAATACTATTTTAGCCAAATTATAATTTTTTATCTCATAAAAGAATGGAAATAGAATTTTTAGGTTTATCATTAGTAGATTGGATAGGATATTCTGCAAGTGCGTTGTTGTTGATTTCAATGATGATGAAAAACATAATACGCTTAAGAATTATAAATTCACTTGGCTGTATTTTGTTTGTAATTATGGGATTAATGATTAACAATTATCCAATTGTTATTACTAATGGTGCCATTATTTTAATTAATATGTATTACTTGTTTATCAAAAAGAAATAAAGATAATGTTTTTTAAAAAAATACTACCTCAATTAGATGATAATTTGAAACAACAACACATTGAAACACCTAATCTATTGCAACAAAAAATCATTTCAAAAATAAAAGCAGGAAACAGTTTAAATGTTATCGCAGACAATAATACAGGTAAAACAACAAGTATTTTGATAAGTATCATCAATAAACTTAAAGTTCCAAAAGGAGATAATCCACGCGCATTAATTTTTGTTAAAGATAAAACCTCTGCGTTAGATTTAGATACAAAAATGAAAATCTTAGCAAAAGGGACAAATTTGAGAATATATCCTATTTTTGAAGAACAACAAATAGACAAACAAAAAGATGCTATTTACTTAGGTGTAGATATTGTAATAGGCACCCCTAAAAGATTGTCAAAGCTTTACACTTTAAACGGCCTAAATTTAAGAGAGTTGCAAATGTTTGTTTTAGAGGATGCAGAGTTTTTAGAAACCACCTCTTTACACGCAGAAATGATTAGAATAAGTGAAAGTTTAGAAAAATGTCAGTATTTAATTTTTTCATCAAAAAGTAATAAACGTATTGAAAAGTTAATTAAAAGTATTCAAGATAGAGGGCAGTTTATTGAGACTATCATTTTTCCCAACACCAACCACTAATTGTTATAAATATCTTTCAAAACCCTACATTCATTACGCCAAGTTAAAGCCTTAGATGCTTTTTTTGTATTTAACTTAAATTTACGATATTGATTTTTATCGTCTAACATTTGTCTTATTGCTTTGGCTATTGTTTGCGGTTGATGGTTAGAAATTACAACACCTATTTGATGATTTTCTACAATTCGTTTTACTTCAATTAAATCTGAAACAATTAGAGGAGTGTTGGCGTGGATATAATCAAATATTTTGTTTGGTAAGCTATATTTATAATTGATATTAGTATCCTTATCTAAAGACAGTCCAATGTCTGACAAAGACGTAAGGCTCATTAATTCATTATAAGGTCTTTTACCAAAAAACAACACTTTATCTTCAATATTTTCATTTTTTACCTTATTTTTTAATTGTGGAATAACGTCTCCATCTCCTACAAAAATGAGTACACAGTCGGGCAATAATTTTATGGCTTCAACAGCCTCTTCTGCTCCTCTATCAATGTTTATTCCTGCGCCCTGAATAATAATAACATACCTATCTTCTGGCAAACCCAATTCTTTTTTTGTGTAGGTGTTTTTTACGCCGTTAAAATCTGATATATTTCTGACGACAAAAACTTCTCTTTGATATTCTTTTCTGTACAAATTAGCGATAGATTCATTTACGGTGTACATTTTATAAGTTTTAGGCAAATATGTTTTTTCTATTTTTTTCCAAAACCGTTGAACTTTTGGTCTGGCAATTAATTCTGGCACACCTGTAAAATACTCATGAGAATCATAATATAACTTGCAATTTGACTTAAACTTACTTGCTAAACTATTGGCTAATAGAGTGTCTAAATCGTTGCTTAACAAGGCATCTGCTTTATGAAAAATGAGATAAATAAACAATCTTAGATTAAATATTGCATAAAATTTAGCCCCCTTATTAAAAGGAAGTTTAAACCTAACTGTTTTATATGAGGTTTCAGGTAATGGTTTACTGTTTTTCAGTAATCTTCCACAAAGTGTAACCTCATAATCTTGTTCAACCAAAAACTCACATACACGCCTTACACGTTGGTCAGTATAAATATCATTAGTTACAGATACAATTATTTTTTTTGATGCACTCACCTCACAAAAGTAATAAACTAAACCATATTATAAATTTGAAGGTCTTACAAATAAATTTTTTGCGAAAACCGTAAAAACAACACTAATAGGTGACAATCAATCATATTAAACTTGTTTTTACACATACTTTTACCTTAAATTCACAAGTTAAAATTAGGAGTTTTATTTATTTTAACTTTGATTTTAAATATTATTTGTATTTTGTACTCATTAAAAAATAAATATTATGAGAAGATTATTACTTTTATTTACTGTTATCCTGATGTTTAACTTGGGGTTTTCTCAAGAAAGGACTCAAAATATTAGAGGAACAGTTGTAGATGTTGATACTAAAACACCATTGATTGGTGCAAAAGTTAAAGTTTTAGACATAACAGATAAATTCTATGGGAGCGTTACCAGTGTTGATGGAAGTTTTGCTATAAGAAACGTACCAATAGGTAAACATATTTTAGAGGTATCTTTTGTTGGATATTCTCCTAAAGAGATAACTGTTATAGTAAATGTTGGAAAAGAAACTATTCTTAATATTGAGATTGAAGAAGAAGGCGTAGTTGGAAAAGAAGTTGTAATTGTTGTAAAGAAAAAAGGAGAGGTAAATAATGATATGGCAACAGTATCGTCAACTTCTTTTTCGGTAGAAGAAACAAACCGATTTGCAGGAAGTAGAGGAGACCCAGCAAGGATGATGTCTAACTATGCCGGGGCTCAGGGCACTGATGATTCAAGAAATGATATTGTCATTAGAGGAAACTCTCCTTCTGGTGTTTTATATAGAGTAGAGGGCATCAATATTCCAAACCCAAATCACTTTGCCACTTCTGGTAGCGGTGGAGGTCCTGTTTCTATTTTGAACAATAAATTTTTAGGAAATTCAGACTTTTTTATGAGTGCTTTTCCCGCTGAATATGGAAACTCTATCTCTGGAATTTTTGACATTAATTTACGAAATGGAAACAATAGTATCCATGAGTTTTCAGGACAATTTGGTTTTTTAGGAACCGAATTTCAGGTAGAGGGACCGATTTCGAAAAAATCAAAATCAAGTTACTTAATAGGAGGTAGATATTCAACACTATCTTTGTTCCAAAAAGTTGGGGTTAATATTGGTACAGATGCCGTTCCTTTATATTATGATGGCGCTTTTAAGTTTAATTTTCCACTAAAAAAGGGAGGAAGTCTATCGTTTTTTGGCATAGGAGGAGCCAGTGACATTTCAATTTTAATTTCAGACCAAAAAGAACCTGCACAAGATGCTTTTGGGGAGCAAGATAGAGACCAGTATTTTGGAACTTCAATGTCTGTAGCTGGTGTATCATATAAAAAACCAATTAATTCAAAATTGTTTATTCGTTCTACCCTTGCGGTATCACAAGAAACACAGCGTTCGCACCACGAGTATATTTTAAGAAGTTTAGACTCAAATAATCAGTATGTTTATGAAGCTGAGCCGTTTAACATGATGGCGTTTAGGTTTGACATATATAAAATTATGGGGTATTTGAGTGTTAATCAAAAAATTAACAAAAAGCATTATTTACGCTATGGTATTAATATTGACTCTTACTATTTTTCAATGCACGATTCCATAAGAACTAATATTTCTGATTCGTTATCTCCTTACAATGTAAGATGGAATTACGACTCTCCTTCATTATCCTATTTAATACAGCCATTTATTCAGTGGAAATATAAAGTAAGTAAAAGAATGGTTTTTAATGCAGGGCTACACTCTCAAATGTTTACATTTAGTAACAGTGTGTCACCTATTGAGCCAAGGTTAGGGCTAAAATATAACGTCAATGGAAACAGTGTAATAGCTGCTGGAGTTGGATTGCACTCCCAAACACAACCAATGTACACCTATACTTACAACAAATATGATTCTCTCGGCAACAGAATCTATCACAACAAAAACATGGATTTTTCTAAATCAATACATTCTGTATTAAGCTATAGTTTAAGGTTGAATAAATCAATGCGTTTTAAATCAGAGGTGTACTATCAATATTTATATAATATCCCTGTAGAAATTACACCTTCGGCTTTTTCGTTAGTAAACACAGGAAGTGGTTTTGCTAGATTTTTCCCAGATAGTTTACAAAACACGGGTACAGGAGAAAATTATGGAATTGAGTTTACATTAGAAAAATTCTTTGATCAATCTTTCTTTTTTATGACCACAATTAGTTTGTATGAGTCTAAATATAGAGGAAGTGATGGTGTTCTTAGAAATACAGACTTTAATGGAAATTACATAGTAAATGGTTTGGCTGGTAAAGAGTTTAAACTTGGTAAAAAAGACAATCAGATATTGGCTTTTGGGGTTAAAGTTACTTATGCTGGTGGAAGAAGGTATGGTTTTGTAGATACCGTTGCAACAAATGCTCAAAAAGAAATAGTTTTTTTAGATGAAGGGTTTAACTCTTTAAAATTTAAAGATTATTTTAGATTTGACATGAAAGTTAATTACACATTAAACACAAAAAAAATTACACATGAATTTGGTTTGGACCTAGTAAACGTATTAAATACCGTTAACTATAGTGGTTTAACTTATTATCCAAATCCTGACAACCCTTCTCAACCGTATCAATTTAGAAGACAATTAGGATTTTTACCAATTTTTTATTATAAAATAGATTTTAAATTAGCAGGTAAACCAACAACGCCTATTGTAAATAAAGAATAAAGAGATTAAAATAATTTGAGTTTTTGTAACCTAATCGTTTTATAAACGTTTACAGGAAATAAAACTCTTAAATTATGAATGTTTGTAATCATTGTAAAAAAGAATTTGAAGGTAGAACAAACCAAAAATTTTGTTCGGTAAAATGTAAAAATGCCTATCACAATTCAAGGGTTAAAGAAAAAGAGGCCCACATTATTGCGTTGAATAGAAGGTTACATAAAAACTGGGTGGCATTAGCAAAACTATATGAAATATACAGGTCTCAACCCATAAAAGAAGACATAGCCAGGTCTTTTGGGTTTACAAACAAATATCACACCCACATACATAACAGTCCAAATGGACAACAATATGTAATGGTATATGATTATGGTTATAAAAAACATATAGATGATCAAATTCAAATTGTTCATGCTGATATTTAATCCAAATTTAATTGAATGAAAAAAATATATCACTTATCAACTTGTTCTACCAATCAACGAATTTTAAAAGAGTTAAGTTTGGAGGGTTTCGTATTACAAGACATTAAAAACACACCCATAACAGAAGAACAGTTAGATGGTTTAAAGACATTAGCTGGCAGTTATGAGGTTTTATTTTCAAAACGGGCTCAATTGTATAAACAAAAAGGGTTAAAAGATAAAGCTTTAACAGAAAACGATTTTAAAAATTTGATTCTTGAGCATTATACTTTTTTAAAACGCCCTGTAATTGTTGTTGGGTCTAAAATTTTCATAGGAAATTCTAAAAAAGTGATTGAACAAGCCAAAGAAGTGATTAACTAATGTCAAAAAAAATTTGGGCACACCTTGCTTTATTTACGGTAAACTTACTGTATGGAATAAATTATGTAGTAGCCAAAGGGTTAATGCCAAACATAGTAAAACCTAACGGGTTTATTCTTATGCGTGTAAGTGGCGCTGTTTTGCTGTTTTGGATAGTTTTAATAAATCAGTTTGAGAAAGTAAATAAAAAAGATTTTATAACATTAGCCTTTTGTGGTTTGTTTGGGGTAGGTATTAATCAGCTATTTTTTTTTAATGGCTTAATGAGAACTTCTCCGTTAAACGCTTCAATAATTATGACCACTACTCCCATTATTGTTTTTGTTTTGTCAATTTTTGTTTTAAAAGAAAAACCAATATATGTAAAAGTTATAGGAATAATAATTGGCGCAGGAGGTTCAATTGCTTTAAGTATTTTGTCATCAGGTGTGTCACAATTTTCTTCAAGTGAAGGGGATTTATACATATTTCTAAATGCTTTATCCTACTCTATTTATTTAGTATTGGTTAAACCACTAATGAAAAAATATAAACCTTTAACTGTTATAACTTGGGTGTTTACTTTTGGACTTATTTACGTTTTATTATGGCCATATTCTATTGTTGAGGTTAAAGCAATCAATTGGCAAGAAATGAATATTGACACACCTTGGAGAATTGCCTTTGTAGTGGTTGGTGTTACGTTTTTACCTTATTTATTAACAGTTGTAGCCATGAAAACAGTAAGCCCTTCGGTAGCGAGTAGTTATATTTATTTTCAACCAGTACTAGCAGGGGTATTTATTTTTGTGTTTGCTTGGTTGGGCGACAACGACTATACTGCAGATTTTAGCTGGCTTAAAGTAATTTGTGCATTATTTATTTTTATCGGCGTATATTTGGTTAGTAAACCATCTAAAAAAAACGTGTCTATATCAGGGTAGTTTGTGTTTTTTCAGAAAATTCTATTTGAATAAAATGGTTTTTTCCACACAGTTTTCGCCAAAAGCATAAGGTATGTAAGCTAACGAAGGTATAGGCTTTGTAATAAAGATGTTTGCCTTTTTTCCTATGGTAATAGAGCCTAATTCATTATTTAACTCCATGGCAAAAGCGCCATTAATGGTTGAGGCATTAAGTGCTTGTTCGGGTGTAAGTTTCATTTTTATGCAAGCTAATGAGTTTACAAACTGCATGTTTCCACTAGGTGTAGAACCTGGGTTAAAGTCAGTAGCTAAAGATATTGCGATATTATGATTAATCATTTTTTTAACTGGCGCATAAGGAATGTTGAGGAAAAATGAGCAGGATGGTAATGCAGTAGCTATAGTTTCACTGTTTTTTAAGATTTGAGTATCATTATCATCAAATTCTTCTAAATGGTCAACAGAAACAGCTTTGTGCTTTACTCCAATTTCAACGCCACCTAGTATTGAAAATTGATTGACATGAATTTTTGGTTTTAAACCTGCTTTTACACCTGCGTCTAAAATTCTATCTAATTGTTCAGGGGTAAAATAACTTCGTTCGCAAAATACATCAATATAGTCGGCAAGATTTTCGGCTTTTATTTGTGGTAACATTTCATTAATAATTACCTCAACGTAAGCCTCTTTTTTTTCTTTATATTCGAGCGGAAAAGCGTGTGCCCCTAAAAATGTTGCTTTAATGGTTAAATCTGATTTTTCTTTAAGTGTTTTAATGACTCTTAACATTTTTAACTCAGCTTTTATCGACAAACCATACCCGCTTTTTATCTCAACAGCACCAGTACCATAACTTTTAATAAGGTTTAATCTTTTTAAAGCAGCGGTTACCAACTCCTCCTCTGACATTTGAGCTAGTTTATTGGCAGAGTTGAGTATGCCACCACCTTTTTTACCTATTTCTTCATAAGTTAAACCGTTGATTCTGTCCACAAATTCTTCTTCTCTTGTTTTAGCAAAAACCAAATGTGTATGTGAGTCGCAAAAGGCAGGTAATACAAATTTTCCGTCAGCGTCTATAATTTCAAGATTTCTCCAATCGGCTATGCCCTGCAAATTTTCCATTTTGCCATAATCAACAATAATTCCATTTTCAATGGCCAAATAAGCATTTTGGATAATGTTTATTGAGGTTAATTCCTTGCCTCTTAGAGCTTTTGTGTTGTTTTCAAGTACTCCAGCTAAACCTTTAATATTTTTAATTAAAATGTTTTTCATTTGTAATGGTTAAAATAAATTACCGCTAAAGTATATAAAGATAATTGTTCAACAACGAGAGAATAACGAAAATAATACTGGTTTATAAAAAACCTAGTTCAAGCTGAGCCTCTTCACTCATCATATCTTTATCCCAAGGGGGGTCAAACACAATGTTGACAGTGCATTCTTTTACTTCAGGGATATGCTCTACTTTGTTTTTAACATCAACTGGTAAACTCTCTGCAACAGGACAATTTGGAGAGGTGAGTGTCATTTCAATCTCAACATCTCCATCTTCCTTAATTTTCACCTCATAAATTAATCCTAGCTCAAAAATATCAACAGGAATTTCGGGGTCATAAATTTCTTTTAATGAGGCTATTATTTTCTCTTCTAATTCTTTTACACTATCGTCATTTAATGAAATCATCACTCAAAAATTATTTGTTTTTTAATGCCAAAGCATACATTTTCATTTGTTTTATCATTGCCACCAAACCATTTGAACGGGTTGGAGAAAGATGCTCTTGCAATCCTATTTCTTTAATAAAATTCAATTTTGCATCTAATATTTCATCTGCTGTTTGACCTGACAACACTTGAATTAACAAGGATATAATTCCTTTGGCAATAATGGCGTCAGCATCAGCAGTATAATAAATTTTATTGTCTTCTTTTTCAGCATGTAACCACACTTGTGATTGACATCCTTTAATGATGTGTTCTTCTGTTTTATATTCGTCAGAAATAATAGATAAATCCTTACCTAGTTCAATAATATATTCATACTTTTCCATCCAGTCTTCATAAATGGCAAAGTCATCTATTATTTCTTTTTCTTTCTCTTCTATTGTCATCTTAACTTAGCATTGTAACTGCACGTTTAAGTGCTTTAATAAATAAATCTATATCGTTTTTAGTATTATATAAACTAAAAGATGCTCTTATGGTTCCAGGAATACCATAAAAATCCATAATTGGTTGAGTACAATGATGCCCTGTTCTAACGGCAACACCTTGTTGGTTTAAGAGGGTGCCAATATCATAAGGGTGCATATCTTTTATTAAAAAGGATAATACAGAACTTTTATGTTGTGCTTCACCATAAATTTTCACGTCTTTTATTTCCTTAATTTGATTTGTAGCATAAGTTAATAGTTCATTTTCATAATATTTAACCGCTTCTAAATCTAATTGACTTAGCCATTCAAATGCCGCGCCTAAACCTATGCCTCCAACAATATTTGGAGTACCCGCTTCAAATTTATGAGGCAATACATTATAGGTTGTTTTTTCAAAGGTAACGGTCTTTATCATGTCACCCCCTCCTTGATAAGGAGGTAGCATATTTAAAAGTTCTTCTTTTCCATAAAGAATACCTACACCCGTTGGGCCAAATATTTTATGACCAGAAAAAGCCATAAAATCACAATCTAATTCTTGTACATCTACCTTAAAATGTTGTAGAGATTGAGCGGCATCTACTAAAAAATAAGCACCAACTTTATGTGCCATTTTAATCATTTCTTTTATTGGGTTTATGGTGCCTAGCGAATTTGAAACGTGCGTAATTGAAACTAGTTTTGTTTTATTCGATAATAGTTTTTGATAGGCATTAATATCTATATCTCCCATATCATTCATTGGGATAACTTTTAACTGTATGCCTTTTTCTTCAACCAAAAATTGCCAAGGAACAATGTTAGAGTGATGTTCTAACGCTGAAATGATAATTTCATCTCCCTTTTCTAATAATTTACCAAAAGAATGAGCGACCAAATTAATACTATCTGTGGTGCCTTTTGTAAAGATACACTCGTAACTTTGTTTGGCGTTAATATGTTTTTGAATAATTGTTCTCGCCCGCTCATAAGCTGTAGTAGCTTGTTGGCTTAAAAAATGTACCCCACGGTGAATATTAGCATTTTCATTAGTATAATAATTGGTGATTTTATCTATGACCACTTGAGGTTTTTGAGTTGTTGCGCCATTATCTAAATAGATTAAAGGATATTTACCAATAGTTTGTTTCAAAATTGGAAAGTCTTCTCTTATGGCGTTTACATCAAAACTCATGTTAAAATTTTTGTGCAAAGATAAATCAAGAAAAATCATTTTTCAACCACAATTTAGAATCAGTCTAAATAATAAAGTTTTTTATTACCTTTAAGGTATTATAAAATCAATTTAAAAGTTTCAGGCTAGTCACTAAATTAAAATATCTTATCTTTGAAACAAAATCAAAAATAAACTAATGCTTGAATATAAAAACACGCTTGATTTTGCACAACAAAAAGACGCAAACGATCCTTTAAAGTTATATAGAGGTAAATTTTATATTCCTGTTATTAATGGAATAGAAACAATTTACTTTACGGGAAATTCTTTAGGATTACAGCCAAAATCTACTAAAAATTATATAGATAAAGAATTAGACGCGTGGAAAAACTGGGGTGTTGAGGGACATTTTTTAGCAGACAAACCTTGGTTTAAATACCATGAATTTTTGACAGATAAAACAGCCAGAATTGTTGGTGCATTACCTTCTGAAGTTGTGGTTACACATTCGCTTACAACCAATTTACATTTATTGATGGTGTCATTTTATCGCCCTACCTCAAGCAGATATAAAATTGTTTGTGAAAAAAAGGCATTTCCTTCAGACCAGTACGCCCTTGAGAGTCAGGTTAAATTTCATGGTTTTGACCCAAAAGATGCTTTAATAGAAGTTGAACCAAGGGCAGGTGAGCACATTATAAGAGATGAAGATGTTATTGAAATCATTAATAAGCATGGAGATGAAATTGCAATGGTGATGATTGGCGGTGTAAATTACTACACGGGTCAGTTGTTTGATATTAAAGAAATTACAAAAGCAGGACATAAGGTTGGAGCAACAGTAGGTTGGGATTTGGCCCATGCCGCAGGAAATATTAAACTAAAACTCCATGATTGGAACATAGATTTTGCGGCTTGGTGTTCCTACAAATATCTAAATTCAAGCCCTGGAGGTGTGTCAGGAATGTTTGTGCATCAACGCCATGAATTTAACCCAGATTTACCACGTTTTGCAGGCTGGTGGGGATATGACAAAGCGACACGTTTTTTAATGGAACCAGGGTTTATACCCATGAAAGGTGCAGAGGGTTGGCAATTAAGTAATGCTCCTATTTTGGGTATGGCTGCTCACTTAGCCGCTTTAGATATTTTTGATGAGATAGGAATGGATAAATTGTGTGAAAAACGTGATGATTTAACTGCTTATATGGAATTTGTTATAGAAACTATATCAGAGAGGTGTAAAGAAATTTGCACTTTAGAGATAATTACCCCAAAAGACAAAACAAAAAGAGGAGCTCAGTTATCCATATTGGCTCATGGTTTAGGTAAGAATTTATTTGATTATATTACAGAAAAAGGTGTAATTGCCGATTGGAGAGAACCTAATGTGATACGAATTGCACCTGTTCCGTTGTATAATAGTTATGTTGATGTTTATAGATTTGGACAAATTTTAGAGGAAGGGATAAAATCCGTAAAAAAATGATTGAAACGTATTCGTCAGAATTAATATCAGAGTATCTGAATGGACAAGCAAGTGAATTGCCTTCTATGATTAGATTAATGTCGCAAGCTTTTTTTGTGCTGTTTGCGGGTATTATCATTTGGCGAATAAGCACTGCTTTTGGTAAGCCAAAACAAGTAAACCAAAGAAAAAAATTTGTAAGGTCTAAATATAAAGACCACTGGTATAATTGAAAAAATGTTACTTTTACTTGATAAGTATATAAAAAAGCACGCTACGTTGTTGTAAAAGTAGTTAACAAAATAAAACTTAAAAAATGAAACAATTAATTTTAGCATTTGGTTTTTTATTAGTAAGTATTGGTTTACAAGCCCAAAACGATGGAGGATTTAGCCAACGTCAGAAAAAAAGAAACTCAAACAAAAGCCCTTTTTCATCAGGAGATAGAGGCGCTGCAATTTACAGTCATAGTCGTAGTCATTTTAGACCTTTTGGGTGGCACGTTACCCCGGGGTTAACTTATATGGCTGGAAACACAAAAGAAGATAAGGATAGAAACTTTAATTTAACTCCTACAGGGACACCAGGATATTATTTAGAAATTGGATTAGCACACTTGTTTAAACAAAAGAAAAAGGTTTTTCATTATTTTGATTATGGAATAGGAATAAAACATTTTGGAGGAGCTGAAAAATACACTGATGACTTTGGCACAAGAATAAAAGGAAATTTTAATTTTGGTGCAGCTTTTGGTCGAATAGACCTGCACTCTGTGATACAATTAAGTAGATGGAATTTTATAGACCAGTCTATTGGTGCTAATGTTGATTATACCATTTACGGAGGAAAACAAGAAAATTACGGTTCTCCTTTAGCACAAGTTTATCAAGAAAAACTATTAGTGCAATTACATTATAGTATAGGGTGGGGTATTAAACCAAGGGATGGATTTTTTATTATACCTTACATAAAAACGCCCATTTTAACAGCTTATAATTGGCGTAATTTAAACCCAGGACACCGTTGGTTCTCGTCTAAATATCAACCACTTATTTTTGGGTTAAAGTTTGGTTGGTTATTTGTAAAAAGAGGTTGTCCAAAAGTATACGATAACGGTGAAGGTCAAAATCAATCTGATGGGTATCAAAATAGATAAGTTTGCTAAGATAAATAGAGAAACAACTGATTGAAAAACAAAAATAATAAAGAAGTATAATGCCTAGTTAAAGTCAAGGATAAAAGGTAAAAACCTCTTTTTAACTTCATATTCAAATAGTAAGGCTTGCTTTAGAACTTCATTGTTTTTCATAAACATATACATAGCTCCCTGTGCTCTTTTTATGCCATCTTCTAAATTTTCTCCTAAACTTAACTTGTGTATTTCTTTTATTCCTTTGATAAATTCATTTAAAAGATTGAACTTTTCACTCTCATAATGAGTTAAAATTGTTGCAAAACAAAACGCTTCTATCTGAGGTTTTCTTTGTTTTTCTGTTTCATTTAATCCATTTATGCCAACACAAACTTTTCCTACATAATACCCCGCGTCATTTCTTTTATTTAAAAAGAAAAATTTTACAGCAGAGTTCATCAACTCATCCATTGATATTGTGTCTGGAATATAATTAGATTTATCCGTTATTTTTTTTGTTAATGTTTCCATTACTTCGTTGAACACACTATCATTTTTAAGGGCAACAATGTACTCTTTTTGTAATTCATTAGGGTTATCTATAGCTATCAATGTTTGATGTTTTCTATAGTCAGAAAAATTGGTTAATAAATAATCTAAGTAGAGGTCATTTTCATTTACTAATTCATAAAAGCAGGAATTAGAATCTATTTTATTGTTAATTGTTTTATACAAGTACTCATAATCACTTGATTTAATTTTTTCTATTTTAAAGATGTTTTGATATTCCTGTTTTATATCACAATGTGTTTGAGAAAATAAAACAACAGAAAAAGATACAATTGAATAAAATGAGAATATAAATTTCATAATTTTTATGGTTTATAAATAAAGATAACGTGTTTCAAATATAGTTGTTTTTATTAAAAGTAGGAAAAAAGCAAGAGGTAATTTTATATAGATTATCATAGTCTTCAAGATTCTTTGTGCTCTGATTTTCTAATACAAAGCTATAATTATCAAAATTTAACACTACAAATTGTTACAAATTTTATTTAATACCAAGAAAAAAGCACCACCTTTTGGTAGTGCTTAAATCAGCGTGACCTCTAGCGGTGAGATTTCGAACCAAATCTTAGATGACCTTGAAGCCGTTGAACACGCAAGGAAAGTGATTGATTTAACAATCACTACTAATAAAAATAATTCTTTTTTTGAGGAACAGGAGGAGTAAGATATTCATCAATTAATGATTCACTTCCTTTAGAAAGTGGATCAAGTAAGGCTTGTTTTTCTTTTGCCCATTTCAACCAGTTTTTCACTTCTTGAGTTGGGGTAGAAGGTTTTGCTTCAACTTCTTGGATGAATTCTTGTAAATCTTTTGCTTTTCTCCATTCGGAAGAATGTTCTAGCAGTATTTGCACTTTTTTCTCTTCCCATTCTCGCTCAGCTTGTAGTTTTCTCTCTATTTCTCGCTGAATATCTGCTTTTTCTTGTGCTATTCTATAATACTCTCGCTGTTCTTTATCTGCTACAGATTTAATTTCAAAAAAGGCGATTATTTTCGATAGCTGTTTTTCTAAAGGAATTACTTTATCAACCCATTCTTTATCACAGTAATCATCAAATTTGAGTGATAGCTTACCATTTGGAATTAGCACAGAACTTGTCCAAGTTCCGTCTTTATAGGATTCTCTTGTATGTTTCTCTCTAAATCGAATCTTGTATTTCTCTCCATCAACAATAATTTTGGTCTCATGACCTTCAATGGTGATTTCATGACCTATTTTTCTAAGTAATTTTATGAAGGCATCTGCAAAACACAATATTCTCGGAACATTTTGTTTGTCAACGCTTATAGATAAAAGCCCTATTGAAGTATAAATACACTCTCTATGATCTCTCCAACTAGCCGATTTTTTTGTGCGTAAATCCTTTCT
>DQTE01000098.1 GCA_015662905.1 Crocinitomix sp.
GGGTCATTTACCACAACATTATCTACTGCAACATAACCTGTATTAGCAACCTCTATTGTGTAAATTATAATATCTCCTGCTGCATCTACTTCTGTAACATCTGTTGTTTTTGTAACTGTATAATATCCATCTACTGGAACATCTGTATATTCTATCAAAACAGTTTCAGAGGCTGATTCATTTTCTGTATTTGTACCAGCACCATTTTCTCCTGTTACAGAAACTGTATTATCTATATCTCCATCGCCATCTACAATTCCATTTATATTAATACCGTTTCCATCAAAGGCTTGTTGAGTTACAGTATATGAGCCTGTATACGTCCAGGTTTCATTTGCACCTAAAACTCCTAATGGTGCATTATCTCCACTTTGTAAAGTTAAACTTACTAAAGGGTCGTTTACAACAACATTATATACTGCTGCATAACCCGTATTAATAAGTGTTATTGTATAGTTAACAACATCACCTACATTATTAACTGAAGCAACATTAGCTGCTTTAGTTAAAGTATAATAACCATTTACTGGTGGATTATAATTAAGTGATACGGTTACATTAGCGGTTAAAGTATCTGTTGGATCACCATTTAATTCTTCACCGTTTAGGGTTACTGTATTATCTATATCTCCATCGTTATCGGCTGCTCCATTTACGTCTAAACCATTACCATCAAAGGCTAATTGTGGTGTTGTATAATTTACTGTATAAATCCACGTCTCTGTAGTGTCTAAAACACCATCATTATCTGTATCTCCAGTTGGACTAGTTAAATTCCCTCCTAATAATGGATCATTTGCTACTAAATTATATATATCTACATTACCTTCATTCATTACAGTAATTGTATAAACAATAGTATCAAAAGGAGCATCAACACTTGCAACATCTGCAACTTTTGTTAAAGAATAGTAATAATTTTTAAGACTAACAGCAACACAAGCTAAATCATGTTCTGTTGCATCTCCTGCTGGATTTTCTCCATCTACAGTTGCACAGTTATCAATATCGCCATCTCCACCACCATTATTATCAATATCACTTTGCAATACTGTATAATTTGTTAAATAAACCCAAACTTCAGTAATATCTAATATATTATTACCATTAGTATCTCCACTATTAACAGTTAAGATACCATCGGTCATTGGGTCATTTACTACAACATTATGAACAGGTACATAGCCAGTATTTGTAACTGTAATTGTATAATGAATTATATCTCCTGCTTGATCTACTTCAGTTTCTAAAGCTGTTTTTGAGACAGTATAATAGTTGCTTGAAATATAATTTATTAAAACAGTTTCAGAGGCTGTTTCATTAACATCCACTGGATTTCCAGCTGGATCTTGACCATTTACTGTAACTGTATTATCTATATCTCCATCATTATCTCCAACACCAAAAGTATCAAGACCATTTTCATTCATGGCTAATTGAGGCACTGTATAAGTAACTGTATAAGTCCAAGTTTCCCAAGTATCTAAAACTCCATTATTATTACCATCTCCACCAGTTACAGTTAAATTACCACCTAACAATGGATCATTAACAACTAAGTTATGTACAGGTGCATAACCTGTATTATCTACTACTATTGTATATATAATTATGTCTCCTGCAGCATCTACTGAAGCTACATTTGCATTTTTTGTTACGGTATAAAAACCATCTGCTGGCTGTGCATCATAGACAACTAAGACTTCTGCTGAAGCAGTATCTGTTTCCGTTGCATCTCCTGCAGGGTTTTCTCCAACAACACTTACTGTATTATCAATATCTCCATCTCCATCGATAGCTCCATTTATATCCATACCATTACCTTGAAGTGCATTTGAATGTGTTAAATAGACTACCGTGTAAGTCCAAATTTCTCCAATATCCAAAACTCCATCTGCATTGGTATCTCCTGCTGGATTTGTAAGAACTCCACCAATTAACGGATCAGTTACAACTAAATTAGAAACAGCTGCATAGTTAGTATTTGTAACAGTAATTGTATATGTAATTGGACTTCCTGTTTGGTTAATATCTGGTCTATTTGCAGTTTTAGTTACTGTAAAATATCCATCTAATGGAACATTATTAAATATAATAGGTACTGCTTCTGAATCAGATTTAGTATCATTTGCCCCATTAGGGTTTTCTCCATATACAGTTACGATATTATCAATATCTCCATCTCCATCTGCATCACCATCCCAAGCAATACCGTTATTATCAATATCACTTTGCGTTACGGTATAAGTCCCAGTATATATCCACACTTCTCCTACACCTAACAAACCATCATTCCCAACATCACCACTAACATAGGCTTCATTGCTTAATAATGGGTCATTAAGGTTTACATTAACAACTACAACATCACCAATATTTGTTAAAGTAAACGTATAATTTATTATATCACCAGCTGTATTAACAGATGCTTCAGTAGCTTCTTTAGTTATTGTAAATACTGGGTCTGGCATATTCACTTCTACATGTGCATCATCTGTTTCTGTTGGGGCAGAAAGACCTGCTCCATCGTCTCCATTTACAGTAGCTATATTATCAATAAACCCATTACCATCTATATTACCATTTGTATCTAAACCATTACCGTCAATTGCAGTTTGTGGCACTGAATAAACTACTGTATAAATCCACGTTTCATTTGTATCTAAAACACCATCATTATCTGTATCGCCAGATGTCAATGTTATTGTTCCTCCTAAAAGAGGATCCGTTACAACTACATTATGTACTGGTATATTACCTTGATTATCAACTGTGATTGTATAAATTATTTGATCTCCTGCTTCATCTACAAAAGCAACATTGGCAGATTTTGTAATTGTATAGAATAAATTTCTTATCTCAACTGCTTCATGAGCTGTTTCACTTGTTGCATCGCCACTTGAATTTTGCCCAGTTACTGTTACTGTATTATTAATATAACCGTCAGTTGCTGGTATTCCGTTATTATCAATATCTAATTGCGTTACGGTATAAGAACCTTGATAAATCCAAACTTCTCCAACATCTAAAACATTATCTCCATCAACATCTCCACTTTGATAAGTCATTGCTGCTAATGGGTCATTTACTACCACATTACTTATTGCTGCACTACCTGTATTATCTACTGTAATTGTATAAATTATTACATCACCTGCTTCATCTACAAAAGCAACATTAGCATCTTTTGTAACAACGTATTCTGCATCTGGTATAACTAAGGTTACAGAAACACAATCAGTATCATTAGGTTGAGTAACTCCTGCTGGATCATCACCACTAACTGTAGCGCAATTGTCTATATCTCCGTCTCCACCACCATTATTATCAAAATCATTTTGAACAACAGTATAATGACCAATATATAACCAAGTTTCTCCAACTTCTAAAATATTATCTCCATCATCTCCACTGCTATAAGTTAAATCTGCAAGTAATGGGTCATTAACAACTACATTATCTACGGCTGCGTAACCTGTATTTGTAACAGAAATTGTATATGTAATTATATCACCTACTGTATCAACAGATGCAACATTTCTTGATTTTGAAATATCATAATACCCATTTGCTGGAGGCGTTAATATTATTGGTACTGTTACACTATCTGTTAATTCAGCTAATGCAGTTCCTGATGGGTCATTTGCGTTTAATCTAACCGTATTATCAATATCTCCATCACCATCAATTACATTTAAAGTATTAACTCCGTAACCATCTAAAGCGTTTTGCGTTAATGTATAAGTACCTACATAAGTCCATGTCTCATTCGTATCTAATTCACCGTCTCCATCTGTATCTCCACTTTGATAACTTAAATTTGAAATTAATGGATCGTTAACTGTAACACTACTTAAGGCAACACCACCTGTATTATCAACCGTAATAGTATACGATATTACATCTCCAACGTTTGAAACACTTGCTACATTTGCTACCTTATCAATTGTCATACTTGCTCCTGGAAGAATAATATTCACATCTACACATTCTGTATCTGTTTCTGTTGCAGCGTTTGCAGGATTTAATCCATCAACCGTTACACAGTTATCAATATCGCCATCTCCACCACCATTATTATCAATATCACTTTGCAATACTGTATATGAATCTGTAAAAGTCCATGTTTCTCCAATTCCAAGAATTGAATCATTTCCTGTATCTCCTGAAGGAGAAGTTAAATTACCACCTAATAATGGATCATTAACTACAACATTATGAACAGGAACATATCCTGTATTTACAACCGTAATTGTATAAATTATTACATCACCTGCACCATTTACATTTGCAGTATTAGCAGCTTTTGTAATTGTATAATAACCATTTGCTGGTGGATTATATATAATAGAAACTGCTCTATAAATTACATCTTCTTCTGTGGCAGCACCTGTTGGATTTTCACCATTTACTGTTGCAGTATTATCAATATCACCATCGCCACCACCATTAGTATCTAAATCATTTTGTGTAACAGTATAAGTACCTGTAAAAGTCCATGTTTCACCTGATTCTAAAATATTATCTCCATCATCTCCACCTGTTAAAGGTAAATTACCTCCTAATAAAGGATCATTAACTACAACATTAGATACTGGTGCATAACCAGTACTAACCACTGTAATTGTATAGGTAATTACTTCTCCTACATTTGAAATTGAGGTTGGATTTGCTGTTTTAGTTGAAGTATAATAGTTACTACTGTTATAAACAATATTTACTATTTCACTATCTTGTTCTTGTGCCAGTGCAACTCCTAAAGGATTGTTACCATTAACAAAAGCTGTATTATCAATATCTCCATCTCCATCTACAACTCCATTTATATTTAAACCATTACCGTCAAAAGCTAGTTGTGGTACAGAATAATTTACAATATAATTCCATGTTTCACCAACATCTAATAAATTGTCTCCATCAGTATCTCCATTTGACAGTGCTAAATTACCTCCTAATAAAGGGTCATTAACTACAACATTATTTACTGCTGCATAACCTGTATTTGTTACTGTAATTGTGTAAATTATATTATCACCTGCATTAGAAACACTTGTAGTGTTAGCACTTTTTGATATGTTGTACAAACCACCTGGAGGTATCACTATATTTACCAAAACGGTTTCACTTGCAGTATCCGTTTCAGTTGCATCTCCATTAGGATTTGTACCATTTACTGTAACTGTATTGTCAATATCTCCATCTCCATCAATACTTCCATTTGTGTTTAAACCATTTCCATCAATAGCATCTTGAGGAACTACATAGTTAACAATATAAGTCCAAGTTTCATTAATATCTAAAAGACCGTTATTATTAGTATCTCCATTTGAAAGTACCAAATTACCACCTAATAATGGGTCATTTACCACAACATTATCTACTGCAACATAACCTGTATTAGCAACCTCTATTGTGTAAATTATAATATCTCCTGCTGCATTAATTGAAGCAACATTTGCATCTTTAGTTACTGTATAATAACCATCTACTGGCGGAATAAAATTCAAATCTACTTCTTCATGATCATTCTCGTTAGCTGCATTATTTAATGGGTTAAGTGCTGTAACCGATACTGTATTATCAATATCATTATCTCCACCACCATTAGTATCAAAATCAGTTTGTGTTGCGTTATACGAACCAGTATAAATCCAAGCTTCTCCAACATCTAATACATTGTCTCCATCTGTATCTCCACTTGAAAATGTTTCATTTGTTAATAATGGGTCATTTACATTAACATTATGTACCGCAGCATAACCTGAGTTTGTTAATGTAATAGTATAATTTATTAATTGTCCAATAGTTGAAACACTTGAAGGGCTTGCTATTTTTGATACAGTATAATATGGTCCTGGATTAATGTTTACTTGAACTGTTTCACTATCTTGAGTATTTACAGCTGTCCCTAACATTGATGTACCTGAAAATGTTGCTGTGTTATCTATATCACCATCACCATCAATAACTCCATTTGTATTTAAACCATTACCATCAATAGCGTCTTGTGGTACTGTATAACTTACAGTATAAATCCAAGTTTCATCAAAATCTAATACATTATCATTATCAGTATCTCCACTTGTTAAAGTAAGATTTCCTCCTATTAATTGATCGTTTACAACAACACCATTAATATCTGCAAATCCATCATTTTCTACTCTAATTGTATATACAATTACATCTCCTGCTTGATCAACAGAACTAACATTTCTTGTTTTATCAAAATCTAAAGAAATTTCAGGAATAAAAAATGTAACCGTCGCATCATTTGCTGCTCCCGTATCTGGATCATTTGAAAAATCATCTGATACTGCTGTTCCTTGCGAATCCGTTCCACTTACACTAGCTTGATTACTAAAAGAACCCGTAGCAATATCGCCAGCAGTTATTGTATAACTACCTGTAAATGTAACATTATCATTTGTACCTGCCGCTAAGCTTATTGGACCTCCAGAAACTGTAACATCAGGATCCGTAATTGTTATATTATTTATTGTAACATTACCCGTATTATAAACTATAAATTGATATTGTATTGTATCACCTGCGTCGTTATACCCATTTCCATTTGTATCAACCCAAGTATCTCTTTTATCAAGAACTAAATTTGGATTTGCAATTGGATTTATTGTTACAATTGGTGTTTCATCATTATCAGAAATTGCATCACCAAAGTCATCTGTTCCAAAACTAACTGATGGATCAGAATTTAAATCATTTAAATTTGAAGCTGTAATTTCTGCTTGATTTCCATAAGAACCTAATTCTAAAACCTCTACTGAAAAAGCAAAAAATAAATTACTTCCTGAATTAACAGATAAACCAGTCCAAGAAATTGTATTACCTACAAGTGTAGAACCACCTGTTATAGGAGTTATATTCCCGTATCCATTAGGGATTACATCTTCAATAGATACACCTGTTGCTGTTGATGGACCGTTATTGGTTAAAGTAAGTGTAAAAGTAACTGTATCTCCTATATTTGGTGTAGAATTATTTACGGATTTAGCTAAACTTAAGTCGGCGTTTTCTAAAGTTAATAAAGCCTCATTTGATATAAAATCTGCATCACATATATAAGAAGGTGTTGCAACTATTGCTCTATATTTATTTCCATACATTGCAAATGGAATATTTGTCAAAGTTAGAGTATTTGAATTTACTCCTCCATAAATACCTCCATTAGATAATACATTCCATGTTCCAGAAACAACTGTCCATTCTTGCCATTGGTAAACAGGCGTAGATCCTGAACCAGTAGTTGTTGGTGTTACTGTGAAAGTAGCATTCCCATTTACTGGAATTAGTAATTGATTAGCTGGTGCAGAAACACCTGTTAAAGCAACACTTGCTTGAATAAAATCGTAAACTGTATTAACATCAGCATCTACAGGTGTTGAATAAGAAGCCGCAATTACTGTTCCATTAGCATTAGAAGGCGCAGGAGTTCCTGCTCCATATTGACCACCATCTCCATTATCTCTATTTGCATCATTATATGCTTCATTAGCATCGGAACATCCGTCTTTATCTGAATCTAATTCTTGCGCATCTTTTACCCCATCAGAATCAAAATCATTTGTTGGAATAGTTACTGTTGCTGCTAAAGTATCATTTGTTTCTATTGCATTAAATAAACCATTTGCACCAAAAAGTGCACCACCACCATCTATAACCCCATCATTATTTGAATCATTAGCTCCATGATCTAATTGACCAGACTCTACTATATCAAAAATACCATCATTATCCGAATCTAAATCTAATACATCAATAATACCATCATTATCTGTATCCGTTGGATTTGTTAGAGGATCATTATCTCCATCAGGGTTTAAATCTTCATCACTATCTGGTATTCCATCATTATCATCATCTAAATCATTAATATCTTCAATACCATCTCCATCCGAATCAAAGAATGAATCAATTTTTTTAATAAATACACCTGCATCAAGATTACTATCACTTGTATCTGCAATAGCAATTTTAAAATGATAAGTCATTCCTGCAGTCAAGTTAACGCTTGCTGTAATTGCATTTGTAAGACCGTTATATTCTGTAAAAACAGGAAAAGGACCTGGATTAGTATTACACGAAGCTGCAGAAGTATCATGTCCATTATTAATATAAAATGCTGTTTGCCCTAAATCTACTGGTACTGATACATTTCCGTGACATCCAATAAAACCTCCATTTAAATAATTTATTGACATTGGATTTGCCGTACCTGGAACTAAAGCTATATTTTGAGTAGCTCCTAAATCACCTCCAGAAATGAAAAAACCAAAAGTATCATTAAAGGTACTTCCTACATAATCTGTATATTCTTCTGAACCAAATTGATATGTTACAACCAAACGCTTTGTTTGAGCACTTAATGTTACATCAAATTCCAAAATAACAACATCATATTTTGCTTGTGGATCAATGTTTAATAAATCAACATCATTATATGTACCAGAGTAAGTAATTGAAGCTAAAGTAAAATTGTTTGACGAAAAAGATTCCGCAACACTACTTGTAGTTAAACAGATACCACTATCAATATTTAAATTTGCTCCAGCAATACCATTACTAAACAATCCTACTTGTGAAGGACTACCATGTGTAATAACTTCATTAGAAATAGTTATCCCGCTTCCAAGAATATTATTTACTAACTGATTTGCAGTTGCCCCTGAAGAAAAGGTTGCTTGTGAAAATGTATTAATATTTACAAACGCAAAAACAACTAAAATAAAATATTTAATATTTGTGAATGGTTTGTTTTTTTGTAAAGGGATATTTTTTTTCATAATACTATGTAGTTATTAGAGGGTATATTTTTTAACAAAGGTTGTGTATGAGTTTTTTCTTTAAATAACAAATAGCACAATATGCGTAACATTTTTTCAAACACTACACAATTTAATAATAAGTTATATTTTAAGGAGTTGAGGGACAACATATAAAATTTAAGGGAATTATTGATTTACAATAATTAATTAGAATCTGGAAGTTTCTTTTTTAATGATTTACATTTTACAACTTCTACCAAAGCTCCATATTTTTCTAAATGAAAGCTTTTATTAACATCAACTATTCTATTAATCAATGTTATCAATTTTTTTTCACGGTTAGTTCCATTATTACATTCGCAAGTATATTCATAATACTTTGCTATTTGTAAATATGCGCTTTTTTCTTTTATATTTTCTTTTGAAACTTTTAATGATTTTGCTTTATACTCTTTTGCCGTTTTAGAATCTTTACATTGAGAAAAAACTCCAACTACACTAAAAAAAAGTAAAATAATAAAAATGTATTTTTTTTTCATAACAATAATATTTTTAGATACTTTATGATATTTAGGTACAAAAGTACTACTTTTTTTTATTTTAGCTCTACATATCTATATATTTTTGTATACCAAGCTGTAATACACACATTATAAGAGCGTTACTAAATATGCTGTAATAGAAATCAACTTTACATTAATAATCTTTACTAATTAATATTTATACCTTAATATGTATACTTAAAAAATATTAATTACTTCTACTTAGAATATTTGTTAGTTATATTGTAGTTAGCATCTTGTAAGAATGTAATTCATTTAAAAAGATAAGGTGAAATTAGTGGAGGTAATATCAATAATGAAACATTATTCATAATAGATTTACCTATATAAATATAGCAACAATTACTGAAAAAAAATATAACAGAAGAATGAAAGCTTAAATAAGTTTTCGGAAATTATTTAGAGCTAATTTTCACATCGTTATGTTAATAATAGCACAAAATATTTAGAAAGAATTCAATAAATTAAGATAATTACATATATTAGCACTCTATGAAATATCTATTTTTTGTATTGTTTTTTTTTGGATTAACCTTAGGCTTTTCTCAGACACAAGCCATTGATATTGTAGCAAATATCAATACCGAAAGCAACACTATTAATATAATTCAAAAAATAACATTTCATAATTACTCAACAATTACTATTAAAGAAATTTATCTTCATAACTGGATGAATAGTTATAAAAATAAAGACACTCCATTATCAAATAGGCTAATTGAAAATTATGATAAAAGCTTATACTTTGCTAACGAAAAAAATAAAGGTTATACTACCATAAACTCTATTACAAACCCTTCAAAATCTACCAAGTATAATTTTTCAGAAATCAATAATGATATTATCAGAATTGAATTAAATAAAAATTTACAGCCTAACGATTCAATTATAATACAGGCTAATTACAAAGTAAAGCTACCAAATGCTAAATTTACAAAGTATGGTTTTTCTAAAAATAATTTCAATTTAAAATATTGGTATCTATCACCCGTTGTTTATCAAAAAAAATGGAAAACAATGAGTAATTACAATATGGATGACTTATACTCATATCCAACAAATTATACTATTGAATTTACTATTCCTAAAGAATATTTTTTAGCAACAGATTTAAATTTATCCAAGAAATCTGCAACACAAAAAACTAAAACTTACTTTTTAACAGGTAATAACCATTCTGATGTTGAGATAAATATAAGTAAAAAAAATAATTTTAACTATTACAAAACACATAGCACGGAAGTAATCACTAATCTAGATAATAAAAAATTGGATACACAAATAAAAACCAATATAAGTGAACGGCAAATAGAATTTATCGAAGATTTTTTAGGTAAATATCCTCATGAAAAAATCCTAGTAAATAAAATAGTATACGACAAAAACCCAGTTTATGGTTTAAATCAACTTCCAAAAATATTAAACCCTTTTAAAAATATTTTTATATATGATATCCAACTCTTTAAAGCTCTAACTAATAAGTTCATAAACAACTCTTTATTAATTAATAGAAGAGAAAATTATTGGCTTAATGATGGTGTTCAAACTTATTTAATGTTAAAATATGTAGAAAAATATTACCCCGAAATTAAAGCTATGGGAGCAATTTCTAATATATGGGGAATTCGCACTTACCAACTTGCTAAACTTAATTTTAATGATAAATATGCTTTTGTTCACCAATTCGCTATGCGAAAAAATTTAGATCAACCATTAAACACTCGCTCAGATTCGTTATCTACGTTTAATCGGAAAATTGTAAACAAGTATAAATCTGGACTAGGTCTTGAGTATTTAAGTGATTATTTAGATAAAAACACAGTAGAAACTGCAATTAAACAGTATTATTCTGAAAATTTGCTTTTAACTAAAAATAAAAAATCATTCAAGAAAATACTTTCAGCAAAAACCAATAAGGATTTGGGATGGTTCTTTGGCGACTATATAAAAACTAATAAAAAAATAGATTATACTATAAAAAAAGTTAAATCAGTAAATGATTCATTAATTATTGAAATAAAAAACAAAAGTGATTTTAATGCTCCAATTAGTATTTATGGTATTAAAAATAAAGAGATAAAATATAAAAAATGGGTTACTAATATTAGTGATTTTAAAAAAATAACTATCCTAAAAGGAGATTTTGATAAAATATCTTTAAACTACGAATCAAAATACCCTGAAATCAACCTTAATAATAATTGGAAAAAAATTAAACCAAGCTTATTTAACAGACCTTTACAAGTTCGGTTTATGAAAGATATTGACAATCCTTATTACAACCAATTGTTTTATAATGTTGAATATGATTTTAATTATTATGATGGAATCATTCTAGGTCTTAGACTTGGAAACCAAACATTAATAAAAAAGAAATGGACATACAACATCAGACCAAGTTACGGCTTTAAGAGTAACCAAATAAACGGCTCGTTTAATGCTATTCACTCTTTATACCCAAAATACAATTCCATATACAAACTCAGTAGCGGCGTTACTTACAGTAGTCATAATTATGCTCCTGAGTTAAAATACCAAAGAATTTCACCATTTATTTCGATTAATTTCAAACGTAAAAGCTTGAGAGATGTTGGAGGAAAGTACTTAACGGCACGTTATTTAATTATTAATAAGGAAATAGCCAAAGATTCAATATCGCTTGAATCTGACAACTATAATGTTTTAAATATTCGATATGGTATTTACAAACCAGAAATTATTAAAAACTTACATTATAATTTTGACTTTCAACTGGCAAAAAAATTCAGTAAATTAGCATTTGAAATCCAATATAGAAAATTACGAAAAAATAACACTCAAATTGATTTGCGTATTTTTGCTGGATCTTTTATTCATAACAAAACAACAAGTAACTTTTTTGATTTCTCATTAAATAGACCTTCTGATTATCTTTTTGATTATAGTTATTTTGGCAGATCTGAAGATACTGGTTTTTTATCTCAACAAATAATAATAGCAGAAGGAGGTTTTAAATCAATCTTTGAAAAAAACACAGCTGACCAATGGATGTTAAGCTCTAACAATAGCATTGGAATATGGAGATGGATTGAATTCTATGGAGATGTAGGAGTGTATAAAAATAAAGGATTTAATCCCCAATTTAAATATGATTCTGGTATTAGATTAAATTTTGTACAGAATTTCTTTGAAATATATTTCCCCATCCAATCTAGTAATGGTTTTGAAATAGAGCAAGGTAAATATCCTGAAAAAATTAGATTTGTTTTAACCTTAAGTATTGGTAAAATTTACAATTTTGTTAAAAGAGGTTTTTATTAAATAAATCAGTATATTTGCAAATCAATTAACAACTATGCTCCCCAAAAAAATCGCATATATTCTTTTTGCTATAATCGGTTTACTTTCAGTGATTTTTGGATATAATCTATATTCTAATCATCAAAAAAGCCAAACAGCAGAAACGAAAATAAATAGTATTATTTTTAAATTTGAAAAAAAATTTAAAAATGATTCTATCTATTTAGCAAATGCAAATAAATTACTAATTGATAAAATAAGTCAACACTTAATAGATTCTGTTTCTAATGTTTATGAAAAAGAATTAGAAAGTGCATTAAGAAAAGTAGATAAATATAAAGAATTACTAATTGCGAATAATATTGATTTTGACGGAATTTCTAATAATTCAAAAAGTAACGATAGGTCTTTTACAAGTAACGTTACTACATCTAATAGTAAACCAACCATTACTATAACAAGTTTCCCTGAACAAAAAACAGAAAGTAATGTTACTACTTACAGTAAACTAAAAAACAAAATAGCTGAAAAAGAATATGTTTCAGATTTAAATATAACTACTTATAGTAAATTAAAAAATGACAACAGTAATGTAACTACCTACAGTAAATTACCAAATAGTAAGCTGTCAAAAGACGATAATAATATTATTGAGAAACCCAATGTTACAACATACACTGAATTAAAATCTATACCTACAAAAAAAAGTGTTTCTTATAATTCCGATAGTAAAACAAATCAAACTAAAAACAAATCAACCAGTTTATTAAATCACAATAACCATATATTAAATGTTGCTAAAAATATTAATAGTTTAGATAATGTACCTGTATATCCAGGTTGTGAAAACCAAACAATTGAAAAAGATAAAAAAAATTGTTTTGCTGTTAATATATCTAAACATATTTTAAAAAACTTCAACAGTTCAAATGTTCAAAATATTGGACTGAATAAAGGAATTCATAAAGTTAGAGTTCTATTTGTTATTGATGAAAACGGAAATGCCAAAATAGGAAAACTTGTAGGTGAATGGCATCATAAAATTTATGAAACTGTAAAAAGCAGTATAAAATCAGTTCCGAAAATGAAACCAGGAATAGCATCAAACAAACCAGTATCTGTTAAATATAGTTTACTAATCCCTTTTATAATACAATAAATTTAACCCTAAAATATATTAAAAATTCCCCTTAAAAAAATGAAAACATTATTATTCCCCTTAATCATGTTTATTTCAATAAACATTTTTAGTCAAACAAATAATACAAAAAAATCAATTGATAAAAATCAAATTTTACATAAAAAAGAAGTTGTCCATAACAATTACGACTTAGACAATTCTATTAATTTAATTGATGTGGATATTGCTCCTATTTATAAAGGTTGTGAAGACAAAAAATCAAATTATGAAAAAATAAATTGTCTTAACACAAATATTACCATTGACACTAGAACAAAATTTTTAGCATCAGGAGCTATAAATAAAAGTAAATTAAAGCGTGGTAATAAAAGAGTTAGAGTGATTTTTATTATTGATGAAAATGGAAACACAATAGTGAAAAATATATTAGGAAATTGGCCAAGAATCATTGTAGATGAAATAAAAAAAGCAATAGAATCTACACCAAAACTAATTCCTGCGATACAATATGAAAAAAAGGCATCTGTAAAATATAGTGTTAAAATACATTTTACCGTCTAATTAAAAAACCAAATTATGAAATTCAAAATAATAGTAATTGCCATTTTATTATTTAATATAAATACATCTAGTCAAAATTCTTTGAAAGAATCTTGGTCATTTGGAGCTGGTTTAAGTAACTTTATGATGAATGGAGATTTAAAAGCAGGCGATTCCTTTTTTAATTTAGGTGCTTATGTCTATGCTGATAAAATGATTTCTCCAAGTATTGGTTTTGAATTAAAGTTTGGATATAATAAATTATCTGGTAAAGGTAATGACTCTTCTTATAGCATATACGGTACAACTCTTGACAATACAAAGTTTGAAGGTACTGCTGTTTCTGGAGAAACTAATGTTATATACAATATTAGTAATCTATTTAGTAGTCTTCATAAACATGAAAATAGAAAATTTAATTTTTCAATATTAGCTGGTATTGGTGTTCACAAATACGACTCAAAGCTATATAATATTAACACTAATGAATTATTAGCAGATTTTGGAAATGGACCAAGTAAAAATGGAACAACAACTTCTTTTTATTATACAACTGGTTTAAACCTTAAATATAAACTTACAAATAATTTAGAATTAGAATTTATACAAAATTTTAATTTTAACGAAGAAGATCATTTAGATGCAGCTGTTTCTAACAAATCGAGTTTAGATTATTTTTTAAAATCTAATATAGGTATCGTATATAGTTTAAATAAAAAAGAAAATAAGAACTTTGCTTGGTATGACCAATCAGATATTAATATTGAAGAAAAACAACCTTTTCACAAAGAAGATTTAGCCGATTCTGATAATGATGGAGTAATTGACATCTATGATATTGAAAAAAATACTCCAAAAGGAGCTGTAGTTTATGGGAATGGAGTTGCTATTGACTCTGATAATGATGGTGTTATTGACTTACATGATAAATGTCCGTTAGAATTTGCCGAAACAACAACAGGATGTAAAAAAAATCTTGACAGCGATAAAGATGGTATTATAGATAGTGAAGATGAATGTCCAAATGAATATGCAAAATCTCTTACAGGTTGTAAAAAAGATATTGATACTGACAAAGATGGAGTCATTGATACTAAGGATGAATGCCCTACTACTTTTGCACAAACGTTAAATGGTTGCCCAAAAAAGAAAAGTAAATCTTTTGAAAAAGAAAAAGTTGAAACCCCAAAAGCAGAAACTCCAGTTATAGCTAAGGTAGAATTAAAAAAAGAAACTATTCATAAAAGAAAAATAATTACAGAAATAAATAAGAAAAATGTATCTCATGGCAATACAGAACTGGACAACTCAGTAAACATCAATGACGTAGACGTATCTCCTGTTTATCCAGGCTGTGCCGATAAAACTTCACAATACGATATTACAAACTGTATTATTTCAAGTATTAGTAAATATGTAGATTTAAATTATAATAAAAA
>DQTE01000122.1 GCA_015662905.1 Crocinitomix sp.
CAAAAGAAACTAATTAATAAGGAGTCAACCGAAAATCCAGTAATAAAAAGAGTAGGTAAAAAACATATTGATTATGAAAAAAATACTTTTATTATGTCTATTTATTTTTTCAATAGGAATAACAGCACAAATTAAAAAAGGCTTAGCATTAAGTCTTTCATCAGGTATAACAATGCCTACTGGAGATTACAAGAAATATACTAAAGATGGAGGAATTGTTGATATTGGGTTTCCTTTAGAGTTTTATGGTTATTCAAAAGAAAGAACTGGTAAACTACAATTTAATATTGATGCCACTTATCAATTTGGAGCACTTGGAGCAGGTATTAGTTATGGGCAATTTACACATGAAACGAACTCTTTAAAATATGAAATTGATTTCCCTACACTAATTCAAGGAGGTGATATAAAGGGTAACTATTATGGTTTAGGACCTAATTATGTTTATTCTCTTGGAAAACTAGATTTTATAACTTCTGCTAGAGTGGGAATGATGAACATAGATATAACTGATTTTACAGCTAGTTATAATGGTACAGATACAGTTACACCTATAGAAATATTATCAACTACAACAAATTCAGATGCTAAAAAATCATTAATGTATAGCTCATTTGGTATTAAATTATCTTATCCAGTATTCAAAAACTTAAGTTTATTTGTTAAAGGAGATTATTTTACAACATTTGGAGATGGGATAAAGCTTGATGATAATTTCTATTTACCATTTGATGTAGGTAACGATCAAGAAATTTTAATTGGAGACGTAGACCATTTCACACTAATAGACTATGAGAAAAATGAGAGTAGATATATTAAACCTCAAATGTTAAATATAGGTGCAGGTTTAAGCTATACTTTTGGTGTTAAAACAAAAATACCTAAAAAAACAAATGAATCTTCAATAGTTGAAAACATAGAAGAAGAGATTAAAGAGACAAAAATTGTTTTAACCTATCCAGAAAATAATGCTCAGTTTGAAACAAGTAAAACTTTTAAAAACTTTAAATGGGAAGTAATTGGTGAAGGATTTAAAAATCCTAAATATGTTATTGAAGTAATACCATCAGATAGAAAAAAAGGAACTTTAATTGCATTTAGTCCTAAAGAGAATATCGATTTTAAAAAGGTTTTTAAAGATATTGAGCCTAATGGCTTGTATACTTGGAGAGTTGTAGAACAAAATTCTGGTTCTAGTTCTGATATTAGAACGTTTGCTTTCACCAATTGTGAGGTTACTATGAAAGTATATAATGTTGAAGTAGAATGTCTAGGATATGAAGGCTCAGATAGAAAGTTTGGAATATGTTTTGATGTTCAATACATTAGCCCTACAGGAGATTTAACATATAATGATACAACGAGTGGATTAAGTGTTTACGATCAAGCTTATTCTACATTAAATTACAACTTAACATCAACTAACACATCTCTTGTGTCGCAAGCAGCAGGTACTAATACTACAGTACATTATTGTTTTGAAACATTAATAGATAATAATGTTACTTCAATTGGTTTTGCTTTACAAGGAGATGATTTGGGCTCTAATCCTAATATTACATGTCGGCCAGGTGTAAGTAATGGGGTAGATGAATTGCCAAGTTGTTTGTGTGATGAGTGTGATGAAATAGAAATAGAGTTTAATGAAAACTCAATTGCACAAACTAGTAATCCGTCTATTTTTGCTTTTGATGGAATAATAAATGTTAACGAACCTATCTATGGTATAGAATTTCAAATAGTTTCTCTAAACTATTCTTCAAATCCAAGTGCTTGTAGTAATGGAATAACAAACGTAGAAGAATCTGGAATGTTTTTACAAGCAGGAACTACTATCAACAATTCATCAAGCATTCAATTTAATAATGAAAATGCTTCGCAAGACCCTAATTCAAACGGTAATGCATCAAAGAATATTAAATATTCTAGTAATGTTGTATTAAACGGAAATACGCCATTTAATTTAAATATAGGTTTACCACAACCATTACAAGGTTTAGATACTGGTTGTTGCCAAATTGACTATGAACTTTGCATAAAAGTAAATGTGTTTTACGAAGACGGAACATGTAAAACATGTACCATTACTAAATGTTTTAATTTTAACAATCAATAATAAGAATTATGAAAAATATATATAAAATAACACAAAAAATTCTTTTAGTAAGTATATTACTAATTAGTTATATAGCACATGCTCAGTTTACGCCAATTAATGTAAATACTACACCTAATACTAGTAGCTGTAGTATAAATGGTGGTGATTTTATTGTTAGTGTACCAAGTGAAGTGTTAAGCGGTAATAATGTAATGTTAAATATAACCTTACCTCCAACAGGATGTGATGTTGACATGAGCATAGCGTATTCTAGTCCTAATAATAAAATTGAATACGTAACATCAACAAGTCTTATAGACTTTTCTGATGCAGCAAATACTACATCTAATGATAACCCTATTACAGTTAGCGCAGGCAATGATGGTCTTAATTTTAATATAACTTATAAGTTTCCTAATTATACAACTTGTAATGGTGAATTAGGAACATTTGTAGTTACCTTTACTACTTGTGGGGCAACTTGCACAGCAACAGTTTCTACTACTGCAAGAGCTGAGAATTACTGGACAATTAATAAAAGCTTTGTGAGAGGTAATATGGTTTGTGGTACTTCTGACTGGAGGTTTTATATAGCAGATAATAACCCAAACCCATCAGGTTATGGCGGTTATAAAATTCAGGGGAGTGTTACAGAAAATCCTACAGCACCTATTACTGTTGTTGGCAATTCTGTTTTAACTACTGGGTCTGATTGGACACATGGTAATCGTAGCCTAGATACCTCTTTAAATAATTGTAAAAATGTTGGTGATATCATAACGAATACAGCTGACTACAATTTTACATTAGGCGGTGGTTGTGAAACAATGATAGGTACTTTATCCGCAGACTCTACTGTATTAGAAGAACCAGCTCCTTCTTTAGATTTTAGAAAGATTGTATACCCTGATACTGGAATAAGCCCAGGTTGCTCAGGAAAATATAGAATTTATATTAATAATAATGGAAATGTACCTTTACAAATTAATTCTGTTACAGATGTAATTCCTACAAATGATATTACTATCACTTCTATTTCTGTAAGTACAGGGTTTGTGAATAACAATCCTATAACTAGTACTAATTTTAATTTTACAACAAGTTCTAGTTCTCCATTAATAATAGCGCCTGGTCATTCTAAAGAGATTAATTTTTCCTTTACAGTTAATGCTAGTGCTACTATTGGATCAACAGTAACTAATACAGCTCAAATAGATTATAATGCTATTGGTACTAGCAGTAATAATAGTAATAATACCACAACCTCTTGTCCAGGCACTAATTGTCCTCCGGTAGATGAAGGTATTTTAAATGATGATGCCTCAGTTGATTTTACTGTTATAGCGCCACAATCTAAAGAAAAATTTTACAAGTGTATAACTAGTCAGCCTATAGGTAATATTTATAATTTAGGAGAAACAATACATTTTAGATATATAATAGGTAGTGGTGGACCAGCAAGTTTGACTACTAATATAACAGATTATTTAGGTCTTCCAAATCAAAATCTACAAATAGTTCCAGGGTCCATAAATTATACATATTATGAACACGAATCGTTTAGCAACAACTATTCTAATTGTAACTTAAATTTCACAAACCCACAACCAATAACATTTGGTCATACAGACAACATATCAAATCAACTACAAGATTTAAGTATTGATATTACTAATATGCCTGGAACTTGTGATTATGGTTATGGAAATTTCCTTGTGATAGAGTTTGATGCAGAAGTATTATTACAAGTATATGGTAATAAAGTAAATACTGCTTATACCGATTCTAATCAAAATAGTGCTTCATATACTATAGATCAATTTGGTGTTTTGTCTGTTAATAAACGAGCAGATCAAGAATTTGTAGAAAATGGCTCATCGTTTAACTATATTATTGAAGTAACAAATAATGGTAGTGTACCATTAGATCATATAAATATTTCAGATAATTTACCATCTTGTATAAGTCTTACTGAAGGAATAACTATTACAGATTTTGCAAATAACACTCTTAATTATTCATTATCTGGCTCACTAAATATAGCAATTGATCCAAATACGCAATTAATGCCTGGGCAAAAGTTTATAATCACGATACCAGCAATAAAAAATGGTGGTAGTACTTGTTGTAATGAAAGTGTAATAGCAAATGGTACTATGATTACTTCTGGAGTTGTACTAGAAGCAAATTTCGGAACAGTTAATGAACCTGCTGCTTGTGTAAAAAGCACGGAATGTTGTGATATACAAGATTTTGAGGCAAATCTTTATGAAAATGCAGATGGTAGTTATAGTGTCACAATAAATGGAGGTGCTGTACCTATACAACAAGTAGATGTTGCAGTAATAGATTATCATGTTACATACAATCAAAGAGATTGTCAACCACAAGATATGGGTGTTTTTGGTCAGTTATCTACAAATAGGCCGCTGTTAAATGGATTAGCTTTTGAAGCCACTTCAAACAATACAAGTAACCTTACTTGGTTACCTGGTAATCCTGCAGTGATGAACACTTCAGTTGATTTTAACATTAGTAAGCCAAATGTGTTAGACTTAGAATGTTGTGATGTTGATTTTGATTTCTGTATTAAAGTAACAGTGAAAGATGTAAATTGTAATGTGTGCGAAAAAATTATTTGTCCTGAACCTTTTATAGAAGAGGAGCCTTGTAATATTTCAGTGCAAGATGTTAAAAGAAAGTATTGTACTAATGAAACAATAACAATAAATTGGACTGGTTCAGATACAAGTGGTAATGTAGATGTATATTTAGTACCAGATTCTGGCTCACCAATTCAAATTGCTAGTAACCAACCTGAAACTAGTAGTTTAAATTGGACTATTCCTTCTTTTTCTAGTGATAAACAATGCGATAGAAATTGGAAAATTATTGTCGTAGATCTCGCAAACGAAGGCTGTATGGATATTAGTAATACTTTTTATATTGAATGTTGTGAAGAGAAATGTGAATGTGGAGATTGGAAAACAAATGTAGTACGAATTGAACGAAAATATGTTGCTGTACATAGTGATTATGATATTGAATATATTGAAAAATCACAAAGTAAAAATCCAATATTAAAACCGCTAGAACAATATGAAATAAAATGTAGTGGATCTATTCAGTTTAAAAAAGGTACTTACCAAATTACATCACCTATGTTTGATTGTGAAGGTGATTGTCATGCTACTTATAAATGGATATTGAAAGACATGCAAACAGGTCAAGTTACTAGTGGTATAGCTAATAGTTTTAATTATAATTTTAGCCAATCAGGAAAATATAAAATACTATTTACTCCAATATGTGGAGGCAGTGAATGTGATCCTTGTGAAATTTTAGTAGCTATATATTAAGTATATAGAATTAGTAAAGTTGAATTAATTATTTATTTTCAAACTGCTTTTAAACCTAGTTTAAAAGCAGTTTTTTATTTTTTCAATTGATTTTATCAATTAAAAAAATCACTTAATAAAACCAAATAAGCACTTAATCGAATGAAAAGGCTAGTTAATCGAATGGGCCTTTTGTAAAACTAAACTTAAATATATTTTTGTAAGC
>DQTE01000111.1 GCA_015662905.1 Crocinitomix sp.
ATAACAAAACCTATACATAATAAGGGGAACAGTGATAAATTGAACCTTTATACTTTGGATCTACCAAGTCTTTTTTTAATTTTGATAATTACAACATTTCGTTTGGATATCTTTATTGGTTTAATAATTATATTAATGTTGAATTAGGAGGTCAATTAATGTACGAAATATATGAGCAAATAGATACTATTTCTATTGACCTTCCTTTAAAAAAATTTAACTTTTTTAAATATCAAATAAGAAGTGTTTTAAATTACAATCACGTTAATTATAAATACGAACGGCTTGATGGGGTAAAATTTCAATTATTTTTCGAACTCATTGAAACTCACAATTATCCAACAGCAAGTTTTATAAAAACGACCTCAAAATTAACGTATTACAAAACAATTTCAAAACGTGGCAACTTTGTGCTTAACCATAGATTAGGGTTTTCTACCAATAACATTAGCCCATTTTCTCCTTTTGTATTTGATGGCTTTAACTTACAAAACCTAAATCAAAATGGATTTTCTTTTGGAGTTGGACAATTTTTTAAAATATCAACTACTCTCTTTTACGGCGCCATTCATTAAGATTTGTGGTTATGGTAAACATATTTGAAGTACCTGCAGAGGAATATATCGCTAAGGCGTAATCAAACTCAAACTTTTTAATTTTAAACCCAACACCAGCTGAAAAACCTCCTATACTCATTCTGCCTTCAACGCCTAACGACTTTCTGCGATTAAAATTATAACCTAATCTTATTGAAAAATTATTAGTAGGTAAAATTTCAACACCAAAATTCAAATGTCTAAATAGTTTCTCAGTGAATTTTGCCTTTGGTACTGGAATTGTATCTCCTGTCAAAACATCAATTGTGGGCTGTGCATCAGGTATGTTATAAGACAAATCCCAACGATTTAAGTCGTGAACCATTAAGCTTAATCTAAAAGGTGCGTGGAGAAATTTATAAGATACCCCTGCTAATAATTCTATTGGTAATGGTTCTTTATTTTTTTTTGTGTAAGATTTTATTTGATATCCTATATTTCTGGCAATGATAATAGCTGTTACGTTAGATTTTTCATCATAAAACTGAGCTGTCATATCTGTCGACACACCAAAAGAAGTATAAGACTCTAAGTGTGAAAAAATAAGATTAAAATTACCTCCAACGGAAAAATATTTATTGAGCTGATGTCCATATCCTACTCCTAAAGCGTAATCACCCGCTGTAAACTTTCCCTCTTCAATACCTTGTGCATTAGTTCTAGTAAACTTTCCGTATTCAACATACCGTAAATGAGTGGTAAACATTTTCTGTTTAATCTTTTTACCATACACCACCTGACCATAATTGATTCCAGATGGGAATATGGCGTGATTAAGTGACAACCGTGCGTCCATTTTATCTGATATCATAGCTGGATTAGCTACTGCTAGATTAATATCTCCATCATTAGCTAGCGCAAAATCTCCGCCTAAAGCCATAGATCTTGAGTTAAAATCTAAATCTAGAAATTGGTATGTGTTTTCACCTCCAATTTGCGAAAAGCTTAAATTAAAGTGTAGAAAGAATATTGATAAAAGACCTATTTTTTTCATAGTCAATTATTAGAACGGCAAAGTTATTTTATTATTGTTTATTTTTTGAAGTTATTTAAAATCTTAAAAACAACATTTTTTTTAACAAAAATACTGTATATATGAAAATAAAAAAGCGTCACTCAATATATCGAATAACGCTTTAGAGTATGTTAATGAGTAATTTTAAACTTCTTCAACTGAAAAAGAATAGGATTCCATAATTTGATTTGCTAACATTTTTTTGCAAGCTTCATCCACTTTTTCTGCAGCTATCGCCTTGCTATCTGCTTCAACAAATAAACGAATATGTTTTCCTATTCTAACATTAGAAATTTCATTTAACCCTATGTTGCCCATTGAATTTGACACTGCTTTTCCTTGAGGGTCTAATAATGCATCTAACGGCATTACGTCTATTTCAGCTTTAAATTTCATTTTTTTTATGAATTGTATTATTATTAATTAATGACAAAATTAAATATAAAATTATAATTATTGGTATAGACCAGAATAATAAAGTTGCAAACAATATCAAGCCTATTGTTAAAAACACATATCTAATTTTATTGTCCTCCCATTTAAAGCCTTTAAATTTAAGGGCAAACAATGGTAATTCAGTTACCATTAAAACAGACAGAATAATTGTAGATATAATTAAAAACAACGGATTAATTAAGAAGCTTGCCATTTTAATTTTCCAGTCAACTTCACTTTCATATCCATTAATAACTAGCAATGGGATTACAGCAAAAAACAAAGTCATTGCAGGGGTTGGCAGCCCTATAAAGGAAGAAGTCTGTCTTGTATCTAAATTAAACTTTGCTAAACGAAATAAAGCGAAAATAGGAATTAATAAGGCAATATACATTAAATACTCTTGCCAAGGTTGCACCTGAGAATAATCTTTTGAAATAGTTCTTAATAGATTTCCATTTACAAAAGATACAATGCTATTTTTTTGAAAGTTTATATGAATCATTGTAAGCATCATAATACCAGGGGCAACACCAAATGTTACCATATCGGCTAGTGAGTCTAATTGTTTACCCAACTCGTTTTGAACTTTCAATAGTCTTGCAACAAATCCATCAAGGAAATCAAAAATAGCGGAAACAAAAATACACCAAGGCGCATATTCTATGCCACCTGTTAAAGTTAAAACAATAGCTAAAATACCCCCTACTAAATTTCCAGTTGTTAAAAGATTAGGTATCGTTTTTTTTATTTTTTCCATAACTTTGGCAAATGTAACTATTTTAACCAACTGTTTATTAAAATAAACGTCTATAAAAATACAATATAAAATGTAAAAATAAGTTTTGTAGTAACGTATTTACTTTTTTACTTAACTTTACCTTCTTAAAATAATGAAACATTTGAAACCTTATATTCTTTTAATAATATTGTTAGTGCAAACAATTAGTTTCGGTCAAAATTCCGATATAACGCCTAAATATTCTAACGAGTTTTTGTCAATTGGGGTGTCGGCTCAAGCTTTAGGAATGTCTAATTCTATTGTTGCAGGAGTGGATGATGTTACGAGTGGATATTGGAACCCAGCAGGTTTGACAGAGGTTAAAGATTTTTTACAAGTCAGTGCTATGCACTCCAACTACTTTGCTAATATTGCAAAATATGATTACATTGGAATAGCAAAACCTATAGATGATAAATCAACTGTTGGATTTACATTTATTAGATTTGGTGTTGATGATATACCTAACACTACACAATTAATTGATAGAGATGGAAACATAGATTATGATAAAATAACAACTTTTACTGCAGCCGATTATGCTTTTTTATTTTCTTACGCTCGTAAAATGCCAATTGAAGGTTTAAGCGTTGGTGGAAATTTTAAAGTTGTATATCGACACGTAGGAGATTTTGCTCGTTCTTGGGGATTTGGCATTGATGCGTCTGCAATTTACAGAAAAGGACAACACTGGCGATTTGGAGCTATGTTTAGAGATGTGTCAACTACATTCAACGCTTGGTCTTTTAACTTGGATGACCAAATGAAAGAAACCTTTATAATAACCGGAAATGAAATACCTCAAAATGGATTAGAAATTACCCTACCTAAAATAATCTTAGGTACTCAATTCAAACATAACTTGTACAAAGATTTATATCTTAAAACCGAAATTGACTTTGACTTGAATACAGATGGTAAAAGAAATGTTTTAATAAGAGCAAATCCTTTTTCTGTTGACCCTCATTGGGGAATTGAGGTCGGCTACGGGAAATGGGTTGCTGTTAGATTTGGTTTAGGAAACTTTACTTGGATAAAAAATCCCGATTTGACAGAGTCGTTAACTTTACAACCAAATGTTGGTATTGGTATTGGTTTTAAAAGTATTAAAATAGATTACGCTTTTACAGATATTGGTAACTCTTCCGTTGCTTTATATTCTCACATCTTTTCATTGAGATTTGCCCTTACTGACCCTAAATTAAAACAAGTTGAAGATGAATAAACTTTTAATATTTGTATTGATTTTTATCTCAAATCTTGGGTTTTCTCAAACCTTTGGTAATGAATGGATAAATTACAATCAAAATTATTATAGTTTTAAAATATGGCAAGACGGTATATATAAAATTGATTATTCAACGTTAGTAAATTCTGGAGTTCCTCTAAATTCCATATCACCTGATAATATTCAAATTTTTGGCTTTGAAAAAGAGCAACCTATTTTAATAGTTGATGGCAATGATGGCAGTTTTGATAGTGGAGATTATATTTTATTTTATGGTCAAAAAAATACAATTTGGTTTGACAGTTTATTTTATGAAGATTCTTCTAAAGTTTTAAACAAATACTATCCATTGTATAACGATACCATTACCTACTTTTTAACTTGGAATAACTCTATTTCAAATAATAGAATGGTTGTAGAAACTGATATTAACTTTTCAAATTATTCGCCTTCATCTTTTTTTTATAAAACAAACTATGTTTCTTTTAACTCATACTATAACGTAGGATATAATATCTTAGGTGTTAATTACTCCAAATATCATGAAGCAGAAGGGTGGTCAAATACGCCAGTAAACGCCCTGAGTTCAATAAATTATATTGACGCTAATATTTCTACACCGTACGCATACACTAATACTGGTGCGCCTGATGTTGTTGGTTTAGCTGTTTCTATTAGTGCCTCTAATGCTAGTCCAAATGGTCAATACAATCATCATTTACAATTATCTTATGGCAATGGGTTAACCCTATTAAAAGACACCTTGTTTTTAGGCTATCAACAAACAAGACTAGCATTTTCTTTCCCTGCTTCTGGCATCACAAGTAATTACACCAAAATAAGGCATACTTTCGTAAATGATTTAGGATTAACCGCTGACCAACAATCAGTTGCTTTTGTAGAACTAACCTACCCACACGCTCCAAACTTAGAAGGAAGTAATAATATCAAAATCACTGTTAAAAATCATTCCACGCAAGGTAAAACCAGATTAGATTTAACCAATTTTAACGGGACTAACCCTCATACATTTATTTTAGGTAACAACACCGTTAAAAAACTCCCATTAGTTAATAACTCTGGAACATATCAGGTACTTATTCCTAATTCGTCCAATGGCAATGAGCAAGATGTTTTATTTATTGATGAAAGTCAATTCATTACTATAAATCAAATCTCTCCTGTAAATGGAACTGGAATGTTTACTGATTTTTCATCAATGAATTTTGATAATGCATATATCATAATTACCAATAAAAAACTCCAAAGTTCTGCAACAAATTATATGTTATACAGACAAAGTCCAGCTGGAGGAAGTAAAAATGTAATACTTACTTATCAAAACGAATTAAATATGCAGTTTGGTGGAGGGGTACCAAAACATGCTATGGGCATTAGACGTTTTCAGCATTACGCTTATGCTCAATCTTTAAATTCAAAGCCTGAACATGTTTTTATGATAGGTAAAGGGGTTAGAGAAGCTAACGAAAGCTACATTACATTAACAGCAGGTATAAGAAAAAGCTCATTGTCATATCAATACTGCTTAGTGCCTACTTATGGCTATCCCGCTAGTGATTTAATTTACACCCATCACTTGGCAGGAAACGGTTGGAAACCTTTAATTCCTATTGGTAGATTGGCAGCTAAAAATAATGATGAAGTAAATACGTACCTAAATAAAGTCATGGAATTTGAAGTAGCCCAGGACTCATTAGCTGCATACACTCTACCAACTAAATATTGGCAAAAAGAAATTTTACATTTTGGCGGTGGTGGTACAACTGCAGAGCAAAACACTTTTCAAGCTTATTTGCAACAATTTGCTAACCACTTAGAAGGTCCTTATTTCGGGGGGCATGTAACCTCTTATTATAAAGATGTATCTGATCCCATAGACCCTGTTGTTTTATATGAGGTTACAGACCAAATTAATGATGGTGTGTCAATCATGACTTACTTTGGTCATGCTTACACAGGAGGATTTGACCTTAATGTTGACGACCCTAACAACTGGGACAATAAAGGTAAATATCCTTTTCTTTTTAGTAATTCGTGTTTGGCTGGTAATATCCACGAACCTTTTGATTATAATTTTAGTTCATCAGAGATATTTACTCTAATAGAAGACAAAGGTTGTATTGCTTTTTTAGCTAATCCTAGAAATGCTCTTTCTAATGGCTTATATACTTTATCTAACCAGATTTTTGCTAACTTATCTGGCGTACATTATGGTGCTACAATTGGAGAATTACTCATGTACACACTTGATGATTTGCAAAACACACAATACCTACCATTTACCACTCAAACAACAATGAATCAATTGACGCTACATGGTGATCCAGCATTAAGAGTAAACCCTCACAATAAGCCTGAGTTAGAAATAAACACTTCAAGTTTTTGGATTACACCCTACCCTATTGATTTAAGTATAGATTCTATAGATGTAAGTATTGTCATTCACAATATGGGACGTTCAACCCTAGATACCTTTACCATAGAATTAACCCGTAGCTTTCCAAACAATAACGGCGATTCTTCTTATGTAAAATTTGTACCCGGCATCAATTACAACGACACCATAGTCTTCACAATCCCATTATATGCTAGTATAGGAGCGGGAATTAATTCTTTTACAGTAAAAGTTGACCAACCCTCAATCGTTACTGAACAATATGATGAAATAAACAATAACATTTTTACAAAACAAGTTCTTTTTGATATTGATGGAATTATGCCTGTATGGCCATACAATTATGCTGTTGTTCCAAACGATACCATCACTCTAAAAGCCTCAACACTTAATCCGTTTGCAAGCTTAAACACCTACAGATTTGAAATTGACACTACCGACACATACGATAGTCCTTTTCATAAGTACACTATTAAAACATCTTTGGGCGGAGTGATAGAGACAAATTTCAACGAGTGGATGTCAGTCCAGTCCAATACTAATTCTAATTTAATTTTAACAGACAGTACGGTTTACTTTTGGAGGGTTAGTGTAGAAGATCCTACAAACTATATGTGGAATGAATTTTCATTTCAATATATACCAGGCAAAACAGGTTGGGGACAAGATCATTTTTTTCAGTTTAAAAACAACCATTTTAACACTTTAAATTACAACCGCCCAACAAGAGAATTAACCTATGGTACTGCTGGTAAAACTATTAAATGTGATGTTTATGGAAATGCTGTAATTCCACAAGTTTATTATACCCAATGGGAGATAGCTGGTAGCCAACAAGAATATGGTGTATGTACGTTCACACCGTCATTTATGGTTTGTGTTATTGACCACACCACCTTAACCTCATGGGGTAGTAGAATTTTTGATGCCACTAGTGGTACTTATATAAATCCCACCCATAATTTTGGTAACGCTAATGACTTAAATGGTTGTAGAACTAGAGTAGAAAAATATTTTGTGTTTTTCCAAAATGATTCAACTCAAATGATAGCCATGCAAGATATGATTAACAACCAAATACCAGATAGTAATTATGTTTTAATTTATACCTCAAGATATATAGATTATCCTGAATGGGATGCTCATAATCCAGAATTGTATTCTTATTTTCAAAACCTTGGGTCAGATAGTATTTATTTAGGTCAGACTAATGTACCATATATTTGTTTTTTCAAAAAAGGTGATGAAGCAAACACCTTTGAAGAGGTTTACGCTGATAATTTAAATGACTTTATCACTTTTGAAGGATTTATGTTTGGTAAAGATTATGACGGATATGAAACCTCAACGATTATCGGTCCATCTACAAATTGGGGCACAGTTTATTGGAAACAATATGCTCTCGAAAATCCAACAGTTGACTCTACAAGATTGAAAATTTTTGGTATAACACCAAACGGTGTAGAAACACTTTTAATAGATACTGTTTTTACGACAAACGATTCAATACAAAATTTTAATAGCTTATTTGATGCGCAAACATATCCTTATTTAAGGTTACAATCTCATCACATAGACACAGTAAATTTTACACCAGCTCAAATTGATAGGTGGCACGTTATTTACGACCATGTTCCTGAAGCTGCATTAACTAGTGTTAACGGTTACTATATCTCACCTACCGACACCTTAAATGAGGGACAAGATTTATTAGTTGCTTTTGACATTACTAACATTAGTGACTTGCCAATGGATTCATTACTCGTTAAATATTGGATAGAGGATGAAAGCCATAATATTATTCCTATTCCTTATCCAAGACAAGACTCTTTAAGGGTAGAGCAAATAATTAGAGATACAATTCAAATTCAAACTTTAGGATTGGATAATCTCAATAGTTTATGGATTGAAGTTAATCCCTATATAAACGCTTACGAAAAAGACCAATTAGAACAATACCATTTTAACAATTTAGGACAAATTCCATTTTTTGTTAATTCAGATGAACTTAACCCTATTTTAGACGTTACTTTTAATGGGTATCATATTTTAAATGGAGATATAGTATCACCAAAGTCTGAAATTGTCATATCACTAAAAGATGAAAATGAATTTTTAATAATGGATTCTGAGGCAGATACTTCCTTTTTCGGAATTTATTTAACCGACCCTAATGGCGTTCAAACAAGACTTAATTTTAGAAACAGTTTAGGAGAGCCTTTAATGGAATGGATTCCTGCTAATGCTTCAAATAAAAAATTTAAAATAATATATAACGGAAACTTTAATATAGACGGTACTTATCGTTTATTAGTTCAAGGAGCTGATAAATCTGGAAATTTAAGTGGTAATTATGAATATGATATTGAATTTGAAATTGACCATAAATCCACAATAACAGCTTTAATGAATTATCCCAATCCTTTTTCAACTCAAACACAATTTGTTTTTACGCTTACCGGTTCTGTTATCCCAGATGATTTTACCATACAAATAATGACCATTAGCGGTAAAGTTGTTAGGGAAATAACTATTGATGAATTAGGACCAATACATATTGGTAGAAACATCACTGAATACCGTTGGGATGGTAGAGACGAATATGGAGACATACTCGCAAATGGAATCTATTTATACAGGGTTATCACAAAAATAGATGGAGAATCCGTTGAACACAGAGAATCTGGAGCAGATAAATATATAACTGAAGGGTTTGGTAAAATGTATATTATCCGATAAAATAATTTTATAATTCTTTATTTTTTTAACATTGGAACTAATTTTTTTTTATAGTTTTGTGCTCGTTAACCATAAAAATATAAACTATGTTAAAAGAATTTAAAGCCTTTATTATGACGGGCAATGTTATTGACCTTGCCATTGCTGTTATCCTTGCAGGTGCCGTTGGTGCTGTTGTTAAAGGGTTTGTAAGTATGATTATGATGCCAATTATTGGAATGTTTACAGGTGGTGTAAACTTTAAAGATTTGAAGTATGTACTGTCTGAAGCAGTAAAAGATGCAGAAGGTGTTGTGACCGTACCTGAAAATGCCATTTTATATGGTGCATGGATTGATACAATTATCAGTTTAATTATTGTTGGATTTGTTTTATTTATGATAGTTAAAGCCTATAACAAAGCAAAAAAGAAAAAGGAAGAAGCACCAGCTGAACCACCAGCGCCTTCTAAAGAAGAAGTTTTGTTAACAGAAATTAGAGATTTACTAGCAAAAAAATAAGTTCTTTTTTTAAAAAAAATAAAGCATTCGTTTCCTGCGGATGCTTTTTTTTTGTATATTGGCTAAGTATGATTTACAAACTGATTTTTATATTTATACTACTGAATATCTCTGCTTGTTCTTTAAAACAAAAAAAGACTCAAGAATGGGATATGGTTGAATGTTATAGGGATTGGGACGAAATTGAAAACAAAAGAGTATTAAGTATTTTAGCAGAAAATAGTCCCGCCTCTTTTTTTATCTATAAGGGTAAAAATATGGGATATGAGTACGAATTACTACACGAATTTTCTAAAGATATGGGCATTGAACTAAAAGTCTTTATGATGCATAATTTAGACTCTATGTTTTTAGCTTTAAAACAATGTAAAGGCGACCTAATAGCCTGTAATTTAACTATAACACCTGAAAGAGAACAAGAAGTTAAATTTACAAATCCTCATTTAATTACACATCAAGTTCTTATTCAGAAAAAGCCTAAAAATTGGAGAAAATTGTCCAAAAAAAACTTACAAGATTCTCTGATAAATACCATTGAAGAGTTAAAAAATAAAACCATTTTTGTATGGCAAAATTCAACTTATTTTAAACAAATTAATGAAATAAACAGAAAATTAAACTTAAATATGGCTATTATTCCTGTGGAGGGAGACATTACCTCTGAGGAATTAATTGAGATGGTAAACAATGAAGAAATTGAATACACAATAACAGATGCAAATGTTGCTCAAATTAATCAAATCTACTATCCCGATATTGACATTAGCATGAGGGTTAGTGATGAGCAATCCATTGCTTTTGCGGGACGAAAAAGTTCTACAAAGTTGATAGACACCCTAAACTATTGGCTAAATGATAAAAAAAACAAATCTACAATAGGGGAAGTTAAACGTAAATACTTTAAACGTAAAACTCATATCAATAAAGCCATAGGCGACTATTCCACTGTAACTTCCAAAGGACAATTATCACCTTATGACGAAATCATTAAAAAAGAAAGTCAAAGAATTGGGTGGGATTGGCGTTTAATTTCTGCAATAATTTATCAAGAATCAAAATTTGAAACTTGGAAAAAATCTTGGGCAGGTGCTTTTGGGATATTTCAATTTATGCCGTCAACAGCTGTAGCCTATGGTATTTCGCCTAATTCTTCCGCTGAAGCTCAAATTAAAGCTGGAATTACCAAGTTAAGTAAAAATTATAAAAGATGGTTAAGAGACCTAAACGATTCAACAGAGGCTATTTATTTTACTTTAGCTACTTTTAATGCTGGTAGAGGGCACATTGATGATGCTATAGCCTTAACAAAAAAATACGGTAAAAATCCTAACAAATGGTTTGACAATGTTAACGAAATGATGCTAAATTTGTCAAATCCTAAATACTATAGAGATAAAGTTGTTAAATTGGGATATATGAGGGGAAAAGAAACTTATAATTACGTCACAGAAATAATGAATAGGTATGAAGAATACAAACACGCTTTTCCTGATGAAAAAAGCTATAATTAATGTTTAAAAAAATATTTACATCTAAAAAAAAATCCCTTCAATTACCTATTCTATCTTTATTGATTGTAATTGCAAGTCTTTTTATATCAAACTACCTTGTAAAACATACAACGCAAACGCAAATATACCATAACGTAAATGAAGTTTCACACAATAGAGTTGGATTAGTTTTGGGAACAAGTAAATATCTAAAATCAAGATACAAAAACGCTTACTATGTACATAGGATTAATGCTACAGTTAACTTGTATAAAACCGGTAAAAAAGACTATGTTTTAATTAGCGGAGATAACTCTACCGTTTACTATGACGAACCAAACACTTTTAAAAACCAGTTAATAAAAAGAGGGATTCCTACTGACAAGATTTATTTAGATTATGCAGGTTTTAGAACACTCGATTCCGTGGTGAGAGCCAATAAAGCATTTGGTCTTTCAGAATTTACAATTATATCCCAAAAATTCCATATTGAACGTGCTTTGTACATTGCTAACCATAAAAACATTAAAGCTATCAGATTTGTTGCAAATGACGTTAGTACTAAATATGGTTTTAAAACCTTAGTACGTGAAAAATTTGCACGAGTAAAATTAATGATAGACTTATTGTTTAACATTCAACCTAAATTTTTAGGCGAGCCTATTCAAATTGGCCAATAATGACTAAAAAAACAAAATATCTGATTATTATCGTTGGTCCTACTGCAGTTGGTAAAACAGCATTAAGTATAGAGCTTGCGCAAAAGTATAACGCGTCAATTTTATCTTTTGACTCTCGACAATTTTACAAAGAAATGTGTATTGGAACAGCTAAACCAAATGCCAATGAATTGGCACAAGCTAAACATTATTTTATAGACTCTCATTCCATTAACGAAAATTACACCTCTGGTAAATTTGAGATAGAAGCCCTAAAAACACTAAATCAAATATATAAGACTAATGATATTTGTATTGCCGTTGGAGGTAGTGGTTTATACATTAACGCCTTAGTTTATGGTATTGACAAAATGCCTTCCGATTTAAACATTCGTCAAAAATTTATTAATTTACACTTAAAAGAAGGTTTAAAACCATTACAAGATTATTTAGACAAACACAATCCTGAAGTTTTTGAGTTTATTGACAGAAATAACCACGCAAGGATGATACGTGCAATTGAAGTGATTGAAGTATCGGGTAAAAAATTTACCTCATTTAGAAAAAACAAAGCTAAACCCCGTAACTTTATTCCTATATGGATTGGTTTAGAGATGGACAGAGAATTATTGTACAACCGAATCAGTTTAAGGGTAGATTTAATGCTTGAAACAGGTTTGGAAAATGAAGCTAAAAGTTTAATCAAATATAAACATCATTCTGCTTTAAAAACAGTAGGATATTCGGAGTTTTTTAGCTACTTTGATAACAAAATAGATTTTGAAGAATGTGTTAGACTAATTAAACGAAACTCTCGCAGATATGCCAAAAAACAGTTTACTTGGTTTAAAAAAAACGAACACATTAAATGGTTTGACACCAACAACAAAGCTGATATTTATAACTACCTCAACAAAGCATTAGAAAACATAAATTGAAAAGAATTACTATATTTGTATTTAAGCAGAATTTTTATTGATGGGAAAAAAGAAAAAGAAAATTAAGTGGTTTAAAATCACAATCATTCTAATTATTTTGATAGGTATTTTCTTAGCAGGAATAGGTGCTAATTACTACTACAAAAATTTTAAAGTAGCAAATGTAGAACTAAGTACAAAAGATACTATAATTTATATTCCAATTGACGCTACACAAGAAACCGTTCTGCAACAAATAAAGGAATTGAATATATTAAGGGATTTTGACTCTTTTAAATGGTTGGCTGAGCAAAAAAATTACAAAGGTAAAAACATTGTACCCGGTCGTTATAAAATTAAAAACGGGTGGACCAATAATCAACTTATTAACCATTTAAGAGCAGGAAATGGAAGACTTGATGCTGTTGTACAATTTTCGTCTGTTAGAACCTTAAAAGATTTAGCAAATGCAATGTCAAAAAATATCTTATTGTCGCCTGATGAAATTTATGATTGGTTAACCAATGAAGAAAATATCAAACAATACGGATTTAATAAATACACTATTATTTCAATGTTTGTTCCAAACACGTACTATGTAGATTTTGACATTACAATAAATGATTTAATGAAACGAATGGCTAAAGAATACAAAAAGTTTTGGAATGACGACAGAAAAGCTAAAGCCAAAGCAATTGGGCTCAGCCAATCGGAAGTGGTTACACTTGCTTCAATTGTACATAGCGAAACAAAATCAGATAAAGATATGGCAACCATAGCTGGTGTTTATATGAACAGACTTGAAAGGAGGTGGCCTTTACAAGCAGACCCTACTCTAATTTTTGCTTTAAATGATTATACCATTAAAAGGGTTTTAAACAAACATAAAAAGGTAGATTCACCTTACAATACATACAAAAATAAAGGCTTACCGCCAGGCCCTATAAATATCCCACCAATAAAATACATTGATGCTGTTTTAAATTACAAAAAACACGATTATATGTTCTTTGTAGCTAAAGAAGATTTTTCGGGTGAAAGTTATTTTGCTAAAAATTTGAGTCAACATCTTATTTACGCCAGACGTTATCAAAAAGCATTAAATAAAAGAAAAATATATAAATAAACTATTTTTGTTAATGAACGCAATACGTATAATATAGCGTTTTTCAATCTTACCCCAAAAACATAATTACTTTAAAACAATTGGTTAAAAAACTGTAGGGTTTATTTGTTACATTTGCATTATGAATTTTCCTAAAAAACTTGCAGATAAATTAGAAAAACGCATAGCAGATAATGCTTTTCGTAATTTGATTAATTTTTCAAGTAAACATAAAAAAACAAATAAGAATTGGGTTGATTTTTTTTCAAATGATTATTTAGGTTTGTCAAGGGTTGAATTTAAAGGAAAATATGCAAACGGTTCAACAGGGTCAAGATTAATATCAGGCAATTTGCAATACACCACTCAATTAGAGCAACTATTGGCTAACTTTTTTAACACTAAATCTGGTTTGATTTTTAATTCAGGTTATGATGCCAATCTGGGCATTTTTTCGTCTATCCCTCAAAGAGGTGATACTGTTATTTATGATGAACTATGCCACGCATCTATTCGTGATGGAATTAGATTAAGTTTTGCCAAAAATTTTTCTTTTAAACATAACAATACCCAACATTTACAAAAACGCTTAGAACAAGCTAAGGGTAATATTTATGTTGTTATTGAAAGTATTTACTCAATGGATGGTGATGAGGCCTTACTTGGAGATATATCAACTTTATGTGAACGTTTTGGGGCTTTTTTAGTGGTTGATGAAGCGCATTCAGGTGGTTTATATGGTAAAAACGGAAGTGGATTAGTCAGTAAATACGGTTTAGATGATAAAGTTTTTATTAAGCTAATTACCTTTGGAAAAGCATTTGGAAGTCACGGTGCAGTTGTATTGTGTGATGAAAAAGTAAGAGATTTTTTAATCAATTTTGCAAAGTCTTTTATTTATACTACAGCTTTGCCTTTACACAGTTTAAAACGAATTGAACAAGTGATTGATTTGTGTCCATTAATGAATAATGTAAGGCATAATTTATTTGATTTGGTGGCATATTTTAAACAAGAAGCTATACTTAAAAACGTTGAGCTTATAGAGAGTAACTCACCTATTCAAAGTATTTTAATAAGTGGTAATGCACGTGTAAAAAAAATAGAGTCCGATTTGCAAAATGCAGGATTTGCTGTTAAGGCTATTTTATCACCTACAGTGCCTAAGGGTAAGGAACGTATAAGAATATGTTTGCACGCTCACAATATGAAAAATCAAGTGAGTGATTTTTTTAAGGTTTTAAATTTAAAAAATGAATAAAGGTAAAATTATTGCAATAACCGGTATAGATACTGAGGTAGGTAAAACCATTGTATCATCTATTGTCGTTGAAGCCTTAAAGGCTGATTACTGGAAGTTATTACAAGCTGGTGATTTGCATCAATTAGACAGTAATACGGTTAAATCTTTGGTTACTAATAATTCTACTGTGTATCATAAAGAACGTTATCTGTTATCAGAGCCAATGTCGCCACACGCAGCTGCTAACATAGACAACATCAATATAGATATAAACGATTTTAAACTGCCTCATTTTACCAACAATTTTTTGGTAATTGAAGGCGCAGGAGGTTTAATGGTACCTGTAAACGAAAAAGGCACTTTAATTATTGATTTGATTGAAAAATTTGCTGATGAAGTTATTTTAGTGTCTAAAAACTATTTAGGAAGCATCAATCATACTTTGCTAAGTATTTCACTTTTACAACAAAAAAACATTAGTATAAAAGGACTTATTTTTAACGGAGATTCTAATGCAGAAAGTGAGAGGATTATTGAAAAGATTGGTGGTGTTAAGATTTTAGGTAAAATTCCAACCGCAAAAACTTTAAATAAAAACTTTGTGAGCAGTCAGGCTAAAATTTTAGTCCCCTCACTAATTAAATAAAAAAGCCTCACTAAACCAGTGAGGCTTTTTTATTTTAACCTTTTAGGTTTATTCCTCTATGATTTCAGCTTCCTCAATTACATTTCCGTCTTCATCTGTAGTTTTTGTTGTAAAAATCAAGTGGTTATCACTCTCATCCACTTCTACTACTGAATTAACCGAAACATCTCCTGCCAAAATTGCTTTTGAAAGCTCATTTAGTACTTCTCTTTGTAAGACTCTCTTAACAGGTCTTGCACCAAATTGTGGGTCGTAGCCTTTCTTAGCAATCCATTGAATAGCTTCTTCTGTTGGTACTAACTCAATGTCATTTTCTTTCAATCGTTTTTGCAATGATTTGAACTGTATTCTTACAATATCAATAATATCCTGTTGAGTAAGCGGTTGAAACATTATTGTTTCATCTATTCTGTTTAAAAACTCGGGTCTTATTGATTTTTTAAGCAATTCAAACACCTCATCTTTTGTATTTTCTATCAGTATCTCTTTTTGGTCGTCATTTAAATCTTGAAATTTATCAAAGCGTTCTTGTATTAAATGTGCTCCCATATTTGAAGTCATGATAATGATGGTATTTTTAAAATTTACTACCCTACCTTTATTGTCTGTTAACCTTCCATCATCAAGAACTTGTAACAAGATGTTAAATACATCAGGGTGAGCTTTTTCTATTTCATCCATCAAAACTATTGAATATGGTTTTCTACGCACCGCTTCAGTAAGTTGTCCACCTTCATCATACCCAACATATCCAGGAGGTGCACCTACTAATCTACTTACCGAGTGTTTTTCCTGATATTCACTCATATCAATTCTGGTCATTGCATTTTCGTCATTAAACAGATACTCGGCAAGTGCTTTGGCTAATTCTGTTTTACCAACTCCAGTAGTACCTAAAAATATGAATGAACCTATAGGTCTTTTCATATCTTGCAGACCTGCTCTGCTTCTGCGTACTGCATCTGACACAGCCTGTATTGCTTCTTTTTGTCCTACTACTCTTTTTTCTAACTCCTCTTCAAGTTTTAATAATTTTTCTCTTTCAGATTGAAGCATTTTTGACACTGGAATTCCTGTCCATTTTGCAACAACATCAGCAATTTCAACTGCATCTACCTCCTCTTTAATTAAACTTGAATTTTTTTGTATCTCTTGCAACTCAACTCTTAAAGCGTCAAGCTGGTTTTCAAGTTCTTTAATTCGACCATATCTAATTTGAGCTACTTTTTCGTAATTTCCTTCTCTCTCGGCAATGTCTGCTTCCATTTTAAGGTTTTCTATCTCCTCTTTGGCACGTTGAATCGCTTCTACCTTATCTTTTTCTGTTTTCCATTTAGAA
>DQTE01000253.1 GCA_015662905.1 Crocinitomix sp.
CTGATTATCTTTTGTTTAACCTTCTTTCCATCTCTGATGTTTTCTACTAACTGTATGGCTATCTTAGGCGAGTTTTTACTGGTTTTTCTTCTTTACCTGAATATCAGGCAATTAACTTTTTATAATCGTGGTGAATGTACCTGATATTAGACAGGTGTGCGAAGTCAGGAGGTTATAAAGTTTTAGATAAAGTAGATTAACCTTATCTACTAAAATATAAACAATCATAATATCATTTAAGTGTTCAATTTTGTTGGGCACTTTTTCTGTTTACTTTAAAATTTAGACTAATTTTATGGGCACAATTTTTGATAGACACTGTCGTGTTAAAAAAGACTAATGTTATAAATTTTAATTTTACTGTACTTCTGACCAAATACAGAGTAACCTAAAAACACAAATGATTCACCTAAAAATATTCAGTTTTACATTAGGGCTTATATTAAGTGTTAATTTGTGGAGTCAAGATTTAAAATTTGTAAATCAATCTACTCAAAAAGTTATAGAAGGTGTTTTGGTGGAGTCTAATGGGGGGTTTTATGCTATATCTAACAAAGAAGGGATAGTAAACATTGATAAAATACGACCTGAAGAAAAAGTTTTTATTTCGCACAAAAGTTTTGAATTAATTATTGTTTTTAAAAAAGACTTACCCAGTGATTTTATCATATATTTAGAACAAAAAGACCATTATTTACCAGAAGTTAATGTAAGTACACCTCCATTAAGAGGTTACATAAATTTGAATGATGTTCCCCATCAGGTTACAGCCATTTCACATCAAGATATACTAATAGAAAAACCCTCAACTTCAGCAGATATGTTGCAAAATTCTGGGCAAGTTTTAGTGCAAAAATCGCAAGGAGGAGGGGGTAGCCCAATGATGAGAGGTTTTGAGGCTAATAAATTACTATTGGTTATTGATGGGGTAAGGATGAATAATGCAATTTATCGCTCTGGGCACCTTCAAAATTCAATTACAATTGACCCTTCAATTTTAGAGGAAACAGAAATTATTTTTGGACCAAACTCTGTGTTGTACGGTAGTGATGCTTTAGGAGGCATCATTCATTTTCATACACAAACCCCTACTTTAGCCGATTCTACAAAATGGAAAACAAACTCAAACATATCAACCTTTTATGATTATCAGACAGGGCTAAATACGAATATCAATACAAGTGTAGGGCAAAAAAAATGGGGTGTTTTAACGTCTTTATCTGTAAGTAATTTTAAAGACTACGAAATGGGTAAAAATAGGTATCACGGATATGAAAATTGGGGGTTAGATACGACCTATGCTGAGGTGATAAACAATAAAGACACGGTTGTTAGCAACGCAAATCCAAATTTACAAAAGCAAACAGGGTATTCTCAAATTGATTTTTTATCAAAACTATACTACCAACCTTCAAGTAGATTAAATTACACTTTAAATTTTCAGTATTCGGAATCCTCAAACATTAACAGATATGATAAGTTAAACGAGTATAGAAATGGAGTGTTAAGGTATGCTGAGTGGTACTATGGTCCTCAAAAAAGATTATTTACCTCTGCCAAAATAAATTTTAAACCACACAAACAATGGTTGAATGCAGGAACAGTAATTTTGTCTTTTCAAAAAATTGATGAAGACCGAATTAGTAGAAATTTTAACACCTTAAACAGAGATTTTCAGTTAGAAGATGTTTACGTTTATGCTATAAATACGGATATGAGTATAATAATTGATTCAACCCAGTTTTTGTATTATGGCGTTGAAGTTCAACATAACATTGTAAACTCAATAGCCTTTTCGCAAGACATTTATTCTGATGAAACCAATCCTTTTCAAACCAGATATCCAGATGGGGGGAGTCAATACTTGTCTTCAGGGTTATACGTAGAGTACAAAAATCATTTGTCAAAAAAAATCATTTTTAGCTCAGGTTTAAGGTATTCATTAGTGTATGCCAAATCAATGTTTGATGATACTTCTTTTATAAAATTACCTTTTAACCAAGTTCAATTTTTAACCTCTGCACCATCAGGTCATTTAGGATTAATTTATCAAGCCGATAAAAGAACATTGTTAAAATCATCAGTGTCCAGTGGATTTAGAGCCCCCAATGTAGATGATTACGGAAAAGTTTTTGAAAAAAAAGGAAATACCGTTGTGCCAACAAATCAATTAAAGGCGGAATATGCAATTAACGGGGAATTGTCTGTTGAAAGAATTTTTGGAAAAAATACGCTCACTGTGGGAACGTCAGTTTATTATACATATTTATTTAATGCAATTGACAGGCAAGATGCTGTTTTAAATGGGTTAGATTCTATTTTGTATGATGGCGAGTGGACAAATGTGCAACAAAATGTAAACATCAATCGGGCTCAAATTTATGGGATAAGTACTTATTTTAAATGGACCATTATTAAATTTTTATCTTTAACGGGAACACTCAACTACACCAAAGGTATTGATTTGATACAATTAAAACCATTGTCGCATATTGCACCAGTATTTGGTAAACTTGAATTGAATTATAGAAATCAAATAATTAATACAGGCATTTATTCTTATTATAACTTTGCTAAAAAAGCCATAGATTATGGTGGGATTACTGACAATTTAGATGAAGCAACAATTGACGGTACACCAGCATGGGCTACCTTAAATTTTAAATTTTCCTATATAAAATTTAAAACAATCACATTTCATTTTAAAGCAACCAATTTGTTGGATATTCATTATAAACAATTTGCCTCTGCCATATCTGCTCCTGGCAGAAGTTTTATGTTAGGTTTTAAAGTTAGTTTATAGTTAATCGATTAACTTTTCCATAATAATCATATCAATCCATTTGTTGTTTACATACCCTATTTTGTGTTGTTTACCAACAACAGTATAACCAAACTTTTTAAAAAAATTAATGCTTGCTGTATTTGAAGCAAATATTTTTGCTGTAAGATGCTTGTAGTTAAACGCTTTTGCCTTATCAATTAAATAAGCATTTATTTTACCACCTATTCCTTGTTGTTTATGGTCTTTGTGAACATAAACTGAGGTTTCACAAGCAAATCTGTATCCGTAGCGGTCAGAATATTTTTTTATGATTCCCCAACCTTTAATGTTGTTATCTTCTTCAAAAACAAAAACACCTTCTCTATCGGTATATGTATTTAACCATTGTGCTATGTCTTGTTGATTTTTAGGTTTGTCCATACTTGCACTTCCTAAACTTATATAGCTATTATAGATGTTTGCTATCAGTTTGCTATCTTTTAGTTTTGCAGGTCTAATCATACCACAAAAGTAATAAATTATAATATACAGTTTACTTGTGCATAAAAGCTATGCCTTATATGTTTTTTATATTATCGTCAATAATTTTTTGAACGTTATAAGTAAGGTTAGTTTCTTCATTAATTTCTTTAAATTTAGCTTCTGCTGTTTTATCGTTTGGGTTTAAATCGGGATGATATTTTCGTGCTAATTTTTTGTAGGCTTTTTTTATGTCTTTATCAGTTGCGCTTTTACTAACTCCTAATATTTTATAATAGTCTATAAATGCCATTTTGTGTTGTTTTTGCTTTGTTTTTATTCATAAAGACCTGCTTGAGTAAGCAGGTCTTTAAAGTTAGTTATTTTATTTTGTTTGTAGCTTATTTTATTTTAATTTGTCTAGCTGGTTTTGGTTTTGCTTCTTCTTTTTTTGGAATAACCACATTTAAAACACCATTTTCATACTTTGCAGAAATTTTTTCCTCATCTACTAACTCAGGTAGCGTAAATGTTCTTTTAAATGATTGGTAGTTAAATTCACGTCTTGTGTATTTTTCACCCTCAACTTCATTTTCAACCTCTTTTTCAGAAGAAATGGTTAAAATGTTGTTGTCTAATTCAATGTTAAAATCATTTTTATCAAATCCTGGTACAGCAACACTTACCTGAAAATCATCTTCTGTTTCTTTAATGTTAACAGCAGGTAAAGTTGAGTTCATATCTGAATAGTTATCAGTTGACCAAGGGTCTAAATCGGCGTTAAAAAAATTGTTTAACAAGCCTGGTAATTGGTTTTTGTATCTTACTAATGTCATAGCTTTAATTTTTTAAGGTTAATATTTAAAATTTATTTCAAATTCGCTTAACCTTTTTCAAATGATATGCCATTAGGTATTTTAGGTCATTTTGACTTGTATATGGGGTAATTTAATGACTTTTTTACAGCCTTTTAAGGTTATAACTGACTTTTTTTCTTGTAAATGAAATGATGTAAAAAAATTAATATTTGTTTGGATTAAAACGCAAATGTAACACCGCCTAACACTTGAAATCCAAACACGGGGTAGTTATACCAAAGCATATACTTTTGATTGGCTATGTTGTTAAATTGTACAAATGCTGATACTCTTTTATTGTATCTGTACTCAAAGCCTAAATTGGCGTCAGCAATAAGTCCTAAATTAAAATTGTCTGTTTCATTTTGAGTGGCATCAGGATTTAATATCCCTTTCGGGCTTTTTCTACCATCCATAAATGTAAAATCGGCTTTAACATAGAATTTATCAAATAGATTATAATTACCTCTAAAAGTAAATTTAACCGTTGGCAAGTTCCAAGCGTATTTTTGATATACGGTTGAATAAATGTTGTATTCTCCAATGGCATCAAGTTTTAGTTTTTCATTTTTTTGGTAAGATATGCTACCCTTAAATCTTAAATCTGTAACTTCATCATAAATTACATTGAATTTGTACATATCAGAAAATATAGTATCATTAAAATAAAGTGGTAAGTCTGTCCATTTAATAGATTCAAATGCAAGGTCAAAACTTATTGTTTTTGATAATGTTCCTCTTATCCCTGCATAAAATTTAAATGTTTTTGTGTTTTTTAAATCTATTGCAGAGTTAATAAATATATTTCCTCTGTTTAACGAGTAGTACGTATTTTGTGTTAATCCTCCATCTAATCCAATATAAGGAATAAACATTCCGTTCAACAAAATATAGCTAGCATTTGCTACCACTATAGGTTTAAAAACAGTATTTGCACTTAAATCAAAGTTTAGGTCAAAACCAACCTCTGCTTTTAATTTATTATCAAATCTATAAGACATTATAGTTGGTCTAAAATGTACAATGTGATTTTTTTCTTGTTTTTGATAAGCCAATAATGAAGTGTCAGACTCTCCAAACTTATAGCTATTTAGTATTAAATCTGCATCTAAAGAGAATAGGTTACCTTGGTGTTTGTATTTCCAATTGGTATTAATTCCGAAATTTTGTTCACGTGCATTATTGGTTTCAGGTAATCCTTCTTTTAAAAATTCGTGAAAGTATTTATAATTTATGCCTGTGTTAAAAAGTAATCTGTTGCTATCTTTACGTACAATGTTTGAAAAATTAACAGCACCACCGTATAGACCAACTCTGTTTTTTAGTGAATCTTTTGCAATGGTTGAGTCATTTTGTATACCGTAGTAATGGTAGCCGTGATTTAACCAATTTAATTGACTTTCTATTTTAATGTTTGAGGTTGAAAAATTGCCAAATACTAATCCGTTTGTATTATCAAACTGCGATGGCGCATAACCTTTAATATTTCCAAAAGATGATAAGTGTTTTAAGTGTACACCATAACTACTACTTCTGTTTCGTGTTGAATTATAGTATAGTTCACCTAAAGGCATTGTGTAATTTCCTAAACCTACTTTAACATAGCCGGGGTATAACCTATTGAGTTTATCAACAATTTTAATTTTTGAAGGTTCAATACCTTGAATGGTAATTGAGGTCTCCATACTTTTATCAAGCAGTGGATATTCAATTGTTGGGGTAGGTATAACTGTGTCAATAACCGAAGGGTGTTCTGTAATTCTGTATGAAGGCGATATTTCTCTTTCAGCCTCAGACACGTTAATAAATTCCTCTTCCTCTTGTCCAAACAATTGAACAGATGCTAGTGTAATGATTAAGGCGGTGGTGTATTTTAAGTTTATCATATTAATTCCCTCCTTCGTTTATTTCAATTGTACTTTCAGTATTGTCTTGTACTTCTTTTTCTTTATTTTTTACTTCTTGCAAAACAGCCATTACTTCATTTGCTTCTTCTAAAATACCGTCATCTTGAATGGTATATCCATTGATTACTGAGTTAAGGGTGTATTCCGCTTGAACATAGTCTTCTATTGCCATTGAATTTTTGGTTTGTAATATTAGAGCTTTTGCAATCCAATAACCGTAGCTAGCATGTGATTTCATCATTTTTCTTACTTCCTCCTCAGAAGTTGAATAATCTTCTTGTAAATGGTAAATTAACGCTACATTGAATTGAGATTCTGCTCCTATTTCTCCATCAGACTCACTTGAAACTATTTTAAAATGTGTAAGAGCATCTGTGTAATTGTTGTTAGACATATACGCTTTGGCTATTACATAGTGTGCTTCTGTTTTAACATAATCTAAAGCCTGTTCGTCTTTTAATACTTTTTCGGCAAAAGGTTTGGCACTTGTAAATTCATTTATTAAAGCATAAGAACGCATTAAACCTATGCTTGCAATTAGCTTGTTTTGCGGATATGAGGCAGATTGAAGTAATTTTTGGTAATATTCTATGGCTTTATTGTAGTTGCCTTTTTCATATTCATATTTTGATGCAAAAGCTGATGCCCTTTCGGTAAATCTATTTTGAGGTTTTTGTAGTAATTTTTCAAATTCTACAATTGCGTTGCCATCTTCTTCTAAAATAATGTGAGCATTTCCTTTAAAGAAAAGTGCTTCTAACTCAAAAATAGGGTTAGGGAAATTGTTTAAGTATTTTTCAAAGGCCTTAACAGCTTGTACGTATGAAGAGTCAGAATATAAATCGTAAGCGTTTTCAAAGTACAATGTATCTTTTGCACCTTCATCAAAATTGATATTATATTTATCCATTAATGCCGTATATTTTTCTGGTTGATTTAGGGCGGTATAAACATCTTTTAAACGGGCAAGAGCTTCTTTCTTTTTGGTTTGGTCATTAAACTCATCTAATATTTTTAAGAATTGTTTTTCGGCTTTTGCGTATTGTTTGTTTCTAAAATACAATATACCAATTTGAAATACAGCGTCTTTAACTAAAGTGTGTTGAGGGTAATCTCTTACCAATTGTTTATAGTACTTTATAGCTTTATCATCATTTAATCCTTCCATGAGCCTGTAAGCTTCTCCAACTTCATATAAAGCAGGAACGGTAAACGTAGATTTAGGATAATTGTTTACAATATCAAGCATTGATTTGGCTTTGTCTTCGTATTTTTCAAGATATCCATAAGATTTACCAATTTGGTATTTAGCGTAGTCTTCTTGTCCGCCTTGCGTGTCAATGGCTTTGTTATAGAACTTTATGGCTTGTTCATCATTGGCGTTTTTGTAATAACTATCCCCAATTCTTAAATAGGCGTCAGTTATTTTTTCTTTGTGTGTTTCTGAGTTATCTTGTGTAAATGTTCTGAAAGATTGTATGGCGTTTTCCCAGTCTTCTTGTTTAAAATAAGCATAGGCAATGTTGTAGTAGGCATCATTATGTTCTTTTAATAAATAGCTTCCCGACTCTTCTATAAACTTTCTATACCAGCTAATAGCATTAGGATAATCGGCTTTTGCAAAATATGCTTCTGCAATCCAATACATTGACTTGGCATTTAATGAGGGGTCTATAGGATATTTTTTAACCAATTTGAAAACATCAATGGCTTTATCGTATGCGCCATTTTGGAAAAGTTCAACCCCATAGTTGTATGCCATCATTTGATAGGCAGACTTAATTCTAATGTTTTTGTTAGGTATTTCATCTATCAACTCAATGGCTGATTTATAATTTTTCATTGTAGTATAAACATTAATCAAATACTGATAAATATCTTTATTACGCTTTGAATTAGGATATTTTTTAAGGTAACGGTTTAAAGCCTCTACCGCTTCATCATAAGGGTTGTAGTCTAATTTGTAAGATAAAACGGCGTAATTATACAGGGCGTCTTGTTCTATTTCTTCATCAAAATCAAGGTTTGAGGCTAATTCAAAAGCATTACGAGCATAAAGGTGATTGTTTTGTTTTAAATAAGCCTGTCCGATATGATATAGAGCGGTTTGTCCAAGTTTATCTCTTTCTTTGGCAACCTTGTCAAACATTCTTATAGCATTTGAATAATCTCCACTCATAAAATAGGCATATCCTAATTGATAATCCTCATCTCTTGTCGTAGCTGATTTTCGGTTATATTCCTCCAAAAAAGGAACTGCTTCATCATATTTTTTTACTTTATAAAAGGCATCACCAATGAGCTGATTCATTCCCAAACTATATTTAGCATCTTTTTTATTCGCTAAATTTGGGGCATATTTAGTTACTTTTTCATAATTACCTTGTAAATAGTAAATTTGTGCAATGTAGTAGGGTACTGTTTTGCTAAAAGCAGGATTTTCATTTAGTTTTAAAAACCCATCAAGCGCCACTTGGTAATCTTTATTAGTGTATGCAATATGAGAATAATAGTACAAAGCAGGGTCTGAATACTTACTGCCTTTATCAATTACTTCATAAAAAGCATTTCTTGCAAGTGTTGATTGGTCTAATCTAAAGTAGGCGTAACCTAATTTGAAGTTGTACTCATTTTTTTCTTCCTCAGACAAGTTGTACTTTTCCATTTTGGTAAACCATTCAACAGCCTTTTTATATTTACGTTTTCTATAATAATGTCTTCCTAATTGAAAGTAAATGTTTTCTTTATAAATAGTTTCAGGGTAATCAGTAATGTATGTCAATAACAGTTTTTCTGCTTCATATTGATACAAATACAAAGCGTTTAAGGCGTAATAATATTTTGCTTTGATGTAAAACGGATGATTGACATCTGTCATTTGCTCAAAAAACAATTCATATTCTTTTTGAGAGGCACTGTATTTTTGTTTTTCGAATAGTTCTTCTGCTCTGTAATAATTAGCGTATTCTGTAGTGTATTTTTCACTTTCTTGAGCTGTACCCAAAAAAGGCAGTACAAAAAAAATTGATATAACAAAGTATTTTAATCTACACATTGGTTACAAGTATTATATGTTGTAATTAACCTAAAATATTGTTTGAGTTTAGGTTGTTAATCTTACAAATTTAATGGGTAATAGTGTAGATTTTTTACATAGGCAACAAAGTTATAAACGGGTAGATGTTTAATTAGATTTACACTTATAATCTAAGATAAATTAAATGGTTACAGAATGGGGCGTAAAAATATATAGACTGGTGGGTGTTTTTGTTGTGTTTAGCAGACTAAACTCACAAATGCAACTTTTTTGTTACTTTTAGCCAAAGATTTATTGATAGTATAACTTGAATATTGCAAAAAAATATTTTGACACCCTTGGCATTGTACCAACAACTGACAAAGCTATAATTAAAAAGGCGTACAGAAAATTAGCGTTTAAATATCATCCTGATGTTAACGCTTCAAAAGAGGCTCATCTAAAATTTATTGAAATAACAGAGGCTTATGAGATTTGTATTGGGGAAAAGCTAATTACAAACAAAGGTAATGTAAAAGCAAATAAAAGTCCTCAACAAGAAAGAGAGGAACGAATGCAAAGAGCGAGAGAATTTTACAGACAAACTAAAATACGTGAGGAGATTGAAAACAGATTATTTTTTGAAAGTCTAATTTCGGGTAAAAAATGGAAGTTTTTAAAGTTCTTTAGTGTAGTAAGTGCGTTGTTTGCTGTGCTTGTTTTAATTGATTACCACTTACCTTCAAAAGATTTTAAAGGAGAATTTATGTCATATAGTTATGAAAATGGCTTTTTGAAGGCAAACATTAGTAATGAAACCTACTATTTGAAATCTCAATCAATTGTTTGGAGTGGTTTATCTAAGTATGTAGTTTTAAAAAGGAGTGTAATTTTTAATGATGTTAAAGAAATTGTTTTTATAAACAAAGATAATCGGTTTGTTAATCTTAAACCAGAGTGGACTTTTTTTGAACTATATTGGTTGTTTGTTTTGTTGTTTTTATTGCCTTTATTTGTTGTAATATATAAAAGACCAACCGCTTTATTTACTTTTTTATATAGCATAAGTATTTACATAATTCCACTTATCTTTATAATCGTTTTATTGACCAGAAATAGGTTTGGAATTTTTTAATTTGGCAAATATGTCCCATAATACCACACCTGTACAAACAGATATGTTTAAAGAGTGTTTAGTCCCAATTTGAGGAATTTCCAAAACATAATCACAGGCATCAATAACTTTTTGCTGAACACCATCTACTTCATTACCCATAACAATAGCATATTTTTGGTTGTAATTTGGGGTAAATTCATTGAGTTTTAAACTATTTTCAGCTTGTTCAATCGATAGGGTAACAATATTGTTGTGTTTTAACTTTTTTATTAATTCAACGGTGTCTTCAACATATTCCCATTCTACTGATTCTGTAGCTCCTAATGCTGTTTTGTGAATATCTCTGTGGGGTGGTTGAGCGGTTATGCCACAGAGATAAATTTTTTCTATTCTAAAAGCATCAGCACTTCTAAAAACAGAACCGATATTGTTTAAACTTCTTACGTTATCTAAAACAATTATTAGGGGTGTTTTTTTAGCCTCTTTAAATTCTTTAACCGAAATCCTCCCTAATTCTTGAAGTTTAAGTTTTCTATTTTTCATTGATTTTTTCAGATTCTTTAACCAACGCATCTACAACGGTTTTGATTGTAGAAGGAGGGTGTCCGGCATCAAAAGAATTTGACCTGTAAATTGAGTCTTTTGTAGCAATGGTTAGACTTGCAAACATAGCTGCATCAATGTGCCTTTTGTTTGTTGGTGCTTCTAACGTGCTAATACCATTTAGGTCAATTTTAGAGGTTTCATTGACTAAAAATTTCCATAAAGTTTTGTCTGTTTTTATAGTTTTACTTTTTGAAGTACTCCCTTGTTGGGTAATTGTAGTTGTTTCCTTAGTAATTACGGTCTCTAACTTAAAACCTCTTGTAACTACAGAGTACGTAAACGAAATATATTTATTTGTTTTACAACTTAAAGAGATAACGCCTAAAACAATTATAACTGGTATTAACTTTTTCATATTATTTCTTTTATAATTTAAAACCAAAAATTATTCCACAATAATTAGATAGTTGTTTTTTTTGCCTTTTCCTAAAAGTACAAATTTATCATTTATCAGTGTATCGTTGGTTATTTTAAAATCGTCTTTAACTTTTAATTTATTGACAGAAATAGCGTTTCCTTTCAATTCTCTACGAGCTTCACCATTTGATTTTAAAAAACCTGTTTTTGCAGATAAAGCATCAATAATTCCAAGTCCGTTTTCAATGTCTGTTTTTGCTATTATAGCTTGTGGTACGCCACTAAAAATCTCTAAAAACTGCTTTTCGGTAAGTTGTTTTAAATCTTCCTCTGTTGATTTTCCAAATAAAATTTTAGTAGCAGCAATGGCAGTTTCTAACGCCTCTTGTCCGTGTACCATTCTCGTAACCTCTTCTGCTAATTTTTTTTGTAATATAAATAGATGAGGTGCTTTATTGTGTTCGGCTTCAAGTAATTCTATTTCTTCTTTACTTAAAAATGTAAATGTTCGTATAAATTTTGGGGCATCTAAATCAGACACCTTAACCCAAAATTGATAAAACTCATAAGGAGATGTTCTATCAGCAGTTAACCACACAGCACCGCTTTCAGTTTTTCCAAATTTAGTACCATCTGCTTTAGTCATTAGAGGACAAGTAAAGGCGTAAGCATCTCCACCTTCAATTCTTCTTATTAGTTCGGTTCCTGTTGTGATGTTTCCCCATTGGTCGCTACCTCCCATTTGTAATTTACAGTCCATAGTTTTATATAAGTGCAAAAAATCATAGCCTTGTAAAAGCTGATAAGAAAATTCTGTAAAAGAAATTCCCGTTTCAATACGTTTTTTTACAGAATCTTTGGCACTCATATAATTTACAGTAAGGTGTTTGCCAACGTCACGAATAAAGTCAATAAAAGAATAATTTTTCATCCAATCGTAATTATTTACCAATTCAGCTCTGTTTGGTTTTGTGGTGTTAAAATCTAAAAAGCGAGACAGTACATTTTTTACGCCTTCAATATTTTTATTAAGTGTAGTCTCATCTAACAAGTTTCTTTCGTCAGATTTACCTGATGGGTCACCAACCATACCCGTAGCACCACCAATTAATGCAATGGGTTTGTGTCCAGTTCTTTGCATATGTTTAAGAATCATAATTGGAATTAAAGAGCCAATATGTAATGAATCGGCCGTAGGGTCAAAACCTATATAACCTGTTACTAATTCTTTACTTAATAATTCTTCAGTACCAGGAATGATATCTTGTAACATTCCTCTCCATCTAAGTTCTTCTATAAAGTTTGTTGGCATTATTCTTTTTTATTAGGTATGCAAAGATAAAAAAACAAATAGAGTTATTGTAAGATTTATAATTTTTAACTTATTTGACTTTAAACAACTTCATAATAGTACTTTTGTAGAAATGCTCAACCTATCAACAAAAAACATATTAAAGGTTACTGTTCCTATAATGCTGGGAACCTTTATTCAAAATATAGTTTTAATAACAGACTCTATACTTGTTAATAAACTTGGAACCATAAACTTTGATGCGGCAAATAATGCAGGTTTACTATACGTTTGTTTTTTTATGTTGTTAAGAGGTATGGGGGATGGTACTCAAATCCAAATAGCAAAAGAATATGGTCAAAATAAATTAATTGACATTAAAAATACGCTAAGCAATTCATTTTTATTACAGGTAATTTTAAGCAGTTTAATTTTTATTTTTCTGTTTTATTTTAAAGACGACTTTTTAAGTGCTATTGTAAAGTCTGATGAAATAAGACCTAAAATGGCTCTGTTTTTAGAATACAGGAGTTGGGGTATTTTTTTTGCAAGTTTGCAGGTGTCTATTGTTGCGTTTTTTATTGGTGTTGGTAAAACAAGAATCATTATTGTGTCCACTTTGTTGTTGGCCTTGAGTAATATATTTTTAGATTTTGGCTTAATTTTCGGAATGTTTGGTTTACCTGAAATGGGATTAAGAGGTGCTGCTTTAGCATCAACCATAGCAGAGGGAATAACATTTGTTTTTCTTTTTATCAATTTATTATATCATCCGGATTTTAAATTGTTTAAGTTTACCCTCTTTAAAGAAAGAATTTACACCTTGAAAACTAACTTGCTTTTAAAATTAAGCACACCTCTAATGATAAGAGGTTTTATAGCCCTTTGTACTTGGTTTGTTTTTTTTAGTTTAATAGAACAAATGGGCGAAATAGAATTGGAATCTGCTCACGTAGTCAGAAACTTATTTTTTTTAACCTTTATTCCTATATTTGGGTTTGGTTCTGCAACGCGTACTTATGTTGCATTTTATAATGGTAAAAAAGAAAATCACAATATTAAAAAAGCGCTTAAAAAGTTAATGATGCTTTCTGTTATGTTTTACTTTGTTATTTTTCACGGTGCAGTTTTGTACCCAAAGCTTATGGTAAGATTAATCACTCAGAATGAAATAATCGTAGATATTTCAGCTCAAATATTAAATATCGTTTTTTGGTCAATGCTTTTATACGCCGTTGTCAATGTAGTTTATAATGCTATATCTGCACTCGGCAAAACAATGTTGTCTTTATTAATTGAAACAATTGCTATACTCTTATATCTTTATTCTACCTACTTGGTAATTATAAAATGGAATTGGTCAATAGTTAATATCTGGTATGTAGAGTTTGTTTATTTTATAACACTTGGTTTGTTGTCTGTAATATATTTAAGGTACTATCAAAAAAACACTCTAAAAACAGAATAGCTGATTAGAAAAGTAGCCTAAATTTAATAATTAACATATATTTGCTTACTTAAATTAAAGTTCCAAAATGTTAACAATACAATTAAATGGATAAAAAAGTAATTTTTATGGGTACACCCGATTTTGCGGTGGCATCTTTAAAACAACTTATTGATGACGGCATAAATGTAGTGGCTGTTGTAACCGCACCTGATAGACCATCTGGTAGAGGGCAAAAAATAAATATGTCTGCGGTTAAGAAATTTGCACTTACTCAAAATTTACCTATACTTCAACCCGAGAGGTTTAAAAACGAAACTTTTTTGAATGAACTTAAAAGTTATAAGGCTGATTTATTTGTAGTAGTAGCTTTCAGGATGTTGCCAGAGGTTGTTTGGTCAATGCCTCCCTTAGGAACTATTAATTTACACGGGTCTTTATTGCCTAACTATAGGGGAGCTGCTCCTATAAATTGGGCTGTTATCAACGGCGAAAAAGAAACAGGGGTAACTACGTTTTTTATTGAAAAAGAAATTGATACAGGTAACATTATTGATAAGGAAGCTATCTGTATTAAAGAAACTGATAACGCTGGAACAATTCACGACAAATTAATGGCTGTTGGTGCCAAGTTGCTGTCCAAAACAGTTAAAGATATTTTGAATGGAACCGTAAACTCAGTGCCTCAAACAGATTTAGATTTGTCTGAAATAAAACACGCACCAAAGATTTTCAAACCTGATTGTAAAATAGATTGGTCTGAAGATACGATTTCAATTTTTAATAAAATTAGAGGGTTGTCTCCTTATCCAACAGCTTGGACAACGCTTGTGAATATTGAAGATAATACAAAAGAAAAAACCATAAAGTTATTTGAAGTGGACTATTTGGTAGATACCAAAAAACATAGCCATCAAATTAAAATTGAAAATAAAAAAGTGTTATTTGGCACATCAAATGGTTGGATTGTTCTAAAAAACATTCAGCTTGAGGGAAAAAAAAAGATGACAATTGAGGCTTTAATGAATGGGTTTGATTTTGAAAACTATAAACTAAAATAAAATGAGAAAGTCACTAATTATAAGGGTGTTTTTTCTTGAAGTTGTTTAAAGTCAAATAATAAGTTAAAAAATGATTCTTTTATCGTCTACCTTCGTTATTTTTTCTAACCATAGCTTTGGCTATGCTTTTCAAAAATGCCTTGTCAATCAACAAAATAATTCATTTTCACATTTTATCATTCAACCCTAAACAACTTCATTGCGTTTGGTGTTGTGGCACAATACGTCATTAAATTGAAAAAAGAAAAACCTAAAAAAACAATTTGAAAACATTTTAGTAAGAAAACTAAATGACGAACTGAAAAATATGTGTCAAATTGAACATTCAAGACATAGAAGTGTCGGTAATTTTTTAACTAATTTAATTGCTGGATTAATTGCATATCACTTCTTTCCTAAAAAACCATCAATTAAATTTGAAACAAAAAAAACAAATCAATTAGTGCTTTTTTAGATCGAACTCAGGTTAAAAGTAAGTATTCTCAAAATTATACCTAGTTTAACTACGCTGTAAAGTCTTTGAAGTTACTTCAATACAAACTTGTTAACTCCAATTCTTACTCCCTCACACCAAAGTTCTGCTATGTAATTTCCTTTGGTAATTTCTTTAGTCAATTTATAGAAAATACAAACATTAATGGACTGTTTTTGATAATTGATTGATTTTTTATCTGAATACAATAGTGATTTACCATCTTCTGTTTTCAATATATTAGCTGTACTTGAATGTAATACTCCTCCCTGCGGTGTTATTATTCGCATATAAATTGTTTTATTACCCTGAGATGCTATTCTGTTTTCTGTTATATCAAAACAAGAACGTATATGTGAACATCTGCTAGCTTTTGTAACTGTTTTGTATGACCCCGAATTTTTTTGCTTAATGCCTTCGGTTAAAATAGAAGTTGCTGTTAATTTTGATCCTGCATTCACTTTATTAGCTAATTCCTCCGATTGAGATTTATACGCATCTCTTTCATTTGATACATTTGATAAATCTATTTTGGTATTCTCTAAATTGGTTTGAAGAATCAAATTTTCTGTATGAAGAGAATCTATTGTCCTAACATAATCTTTCATAATGGCTCTTAAAGTATTTGTTTCCTCTGTTAATTTTCTCACTTTTCGAGCATAATAACGTTTATTTCCTTTTTCTTTTTCTAACTCTTCTAAAATGGTTTGTATTTTGGCTTTTTGTTCAGCTATACTGTCATTCAAATCGGTATTTAAGTTTTCCATCTGCTCATAATCAGCTAACATCATTTGCAAACTCTCTTTCAAATCTTCTCCTTGAGCTAAACCTTGTTCATACATCATTTCATTCATATCACCAAGTTCGTTATTTAACTCCGTATTGGTAAATGTACATTCGTTAAGTGCTTTATTTTTTTTAGATATTTCCCATCCTAAGTAACCTGCTCCTAAAAGTAGAAGTAGGATAATTAGAATATATAGCCCATCTTTTGATTTTTTTTCTTTTTTTACAGCTGTTACAGCTGATGTGTTTTCTTTTGACTCACTCATAATATTATTATTAACTATTTACAAATTTCTCTCTTAAGTTACGCATAAATTTTGAAGCGTAAACGAAATCAACAACTTCTTTATTGTCTGTTTTCATAATTGATTCCTTATTGCCTTGCCACCAATTTCGTCCTTTATTGATAAAAATGATGTGATCTCCTATTTCAAGAACAGAGTTCATATCGTGAGTAATTACAACGGTTGTCATATTATACTCGTAAGTTATTTCTTGAATTAGGTTATCAATCATAATAGATGTTTTAGGGTCTAAACCAGAGTTTGGCTCATCACAAAACAAATATTTTGGATTCATAGCGATGGCTCTTGCAATTGCAATACGTTTTTGCATTCCTCCAGACGCCTCTGCTGGCAACAAATTGTCTTTATTAATTATGTCCACTCTGTTTAAACAAAAATGAGCCCTTTCTTCTCGCTCTTCTCTACTCATTTTTGTAAACATTTTTAAAGGAAACATTACATTTTCTAACACGGTCAATGAATCAAATAACGCACTCCCCTGAAATAACATACCTATTTCTTGACGAATTAATTTTCGGTCTTTTCGTTCCATCTCTGAAAAATCTCTATCATCATAGACAACATGACCTGTATCTACTTCATGTAAGCCAACAATACATTTTGTTAAAACAGATTTTCCTTGTCCAGACCCTCCAATAATTAAATTTACTTTTCCGGTTTCAAACTTAGCTGAAACGTCAAATAAAATTTGAGTATCTCCAAATGATTTGTTTATATTTTTAACCTCAATCATTATATTAAGATTAATTGAGTAAGTATATAATTAGCCAATAAAATAGCTACAGATGATGCAACCACAGCCTTTGTTGATGCTCTACCTACTTCTAATGCACCTCCCTTTGTGTAATATCCATAATAACTGGCAATTGAAGTAATCAAAAATCCAAATACCATAGTTTTACCCAAAGCATAATATAAATCATTTTGGTCTTCTTCCCAAAAAGCTCTTATTCCAAGTAGATAAATTTCTGTTGAATATAGTCCTGAGGTTACACCTGCAAACCAACCACCAATTAAACTCAATACAATTGAAATAATAATTACAAAAGGAAAAAATAAAGTTGTAGAAAGTATTTTGGGCAACATTAAATATCCAATTGAATTAACGCCCATTATTTCGAGGGCATCTATTTGTTCTGTTACTTTCATTGTGCCTATTTCAGAAGCAATATTTGAACCTACTTTACCTGCTATTATTAAAGATATAATGGTAGGTGAAAATTCTAAAATTGTTGACTGCCTTGTAATGTAACCAATGGTGTAATCTGGCAATAAAGGGCTTGACATATTTGAGGCGGTTTGAATGGTTATTACTCCTCCCATAAAAAAAGATAAAAATGCAATTAAAGGAATAGAATTAATAACAATTTCGACTGTTTCATTAAAAAAACGTTCCCAAAACACCCTACCCTTATCTGGTCTGGCAAAAACTGACTTTAACATCAGTATATATCTTCCTATGTGTTCAAACAAATTCATTAATTCTGCTAAAATAATTAATATTTATCTAATTTAATAAAAGAAATTGATTTGTTTGTTTACATCCCATAGAATTTTTACTGTTCATAAAGTTTATAAATAACTGGTTTGCTAGGTGATGCGTCATTTTCAACACTTATAATTTGTAGATTTAAAAAGTATTCCCCGTCAGGAATTAAATTGTCGATAAAAACCAACTCTGTTATAGTTTTATGTAGCAAAGGTTTTTTTGGGTAATTCCAAAATTTACGGTGAGCTTTTAACTCTCCGTTGTCATTTTCTCTATCTACAGAGGGTAAATCAATTAACAAGTGTTCTATTCCAAATGAGTTAATGACTTCCACAGCTTTTTCTGTGATGTAAGGAGGATTAGTATGCGAATAATTTTTATTTTTTTTCTCGAACTCGTTTGGTAAAGTTCTTATAATAAGTGCCTTGTTTTGTTTTAATGTTTTTAATGAGTTTTCAATCATTAAGTCATCTATAATCAAGTCCTCCTCTTGCCAACGTTTATTGTAAAAAGGTTTTGGCGTAAGCGTAACTAAATTGGCTAAAAAATGAAACGTTTTTAAAGAGTCATTAATGCTATAGAATTTTTTTGATATATGACCAACATTTTCGGTATGCGTTCCATTGCCGTGTGGGTTTAATTGTATGTTATTAAAATTTGTACTTCCTCCCTTGCTAACCTTACCAATAAACGTTTCTGTTTCAACTGGCCAAATTTTAACTGGCTCGCAATACCAAGCAGTAGCACCTTTGTTTGGGCTAAGGGGCAACGAAATATCTATACCTTTAGTTAGGTCTATTAATTTATTATCAATTAATATCTTCATTATTTAAATTAAATTTAAGGTCTAAATTAAAACAAATTAACAACAAATAGCGTACAAATGACTACTTTTATGGCAAATATGAAAAAGCATAAACTATTATGGGAAGATGACTATGATTTTGACTTGATTGGAATTTGCTCATCTTATACTGATTATAGACTTTGCTGGACTATAAACAAAGCCTTATCAATACTTTTAAAAAAAAGTGATGACTATGCTTTGAAAAATAAAAAAGACGGAGAGTTTTTCTTTTCTTTTTACGAGTTTATAGACAAGGACACAAGAACGGAATACTATTTAATTAAAAATCAATCGTACAACTACAAAAAATTAATACCAGAACAAGACAAAATAGATTATTTTTTAATTATTAAAAACAATTACAATAAAGATATAGATCAAATGGTATCTTCTTTAAAAAAAATTGAAAGCATATTGACAGCTTTTAAATTTGAAGTAGAAGATTTAAAATCAAAAGCCAATTTAATTTTTTAACACTATGATTAACAAAAAGACAAAAATTGTGGCCACAATGGGGCCTGCTTCAACCAATTCAAAAGATGTACTGAAAGAGATGATATTAAGTGGTACTAATGTTTGCAGACTTAACTTCTCTCATGGTACACATAAAAATCATTTAAACACCATTAAGATGGTTAGAGAGTTGAATGAAGAGTTGGGGGAAAATGTAGCTATTTTAGCAGACTTACAGGGCCCTAAAATTAGAATTGGAAAAGTGGAGGATAACAGTATTGAATTAATAGATGGTAAACCCTTAATTATTACAACTAAAGAATGCTTAGGAACTAAAGACAAAATTTATTTAACCTATGAAACTTTTCCGCAAGATGTGGCGGTTGGTGATAAAGTGCTGTTGGATGACGGTAAATTACAATTAGAAGTTACGTCAACCAATAAAAAAGATGAAGTACACACCAGGGTTTTACATGGTGGTATTTTAAGTTCAAACAAGGGGGTAAATCTGCCAAATACAAAAATATCTTTACCTTGTTTAACGTCAAAAGACATGGAAGATTTGAATTTTGCCATTGAACAGCAGGTGGATTGGATAGGCTTATCATTTGTTCGTTCTGCTAGAGATATTATTGAGCTGAAACATATTATTTCAAAAAAAGGTTGCCAAGCTAAAGTTATTGCTAAAATTGAAAAACCAGAAGCTGTTGATGATATTGATGATATAATTACTGCTACAGATGCCCTAATGGTAGCACGTGGTGATTTAGGTGTAGAGGTGCCTATGGAAACTGTACCTTCTTTACAAAAGATGATGATAAAAAAGTGCCGTGAACATGCCAAGCCTACCATTGTTGCAACTCAAATGATGGAAAGTATGATTACGAATTTCACACCTACAAGAGCAGAGGTAAATGATGTTGCAAACGCTGTATTAGATGGGGCTGATGCAGTAATGTTATCTGGAGAAACGTCTGTTGGCAACTATCCTGTAGAGGTAATTAAAGCTATGACTAAAATTGTTTGTGAAGTTGAAAAATCGGATGATATTTATTATAAAGAAGAATTTCCTGAAAAAAATCAAGAACGATTTATTTCAGATTCCATTTGTTTTAACGCATCAAGATTGGCTCAAAGGGTAGAGGCTAAAGGAATTATTACTATGACTTTCTCAGGTTATACAGCCTACAAAATTTCATCTCAAAGACCAAAGGCAGATACTTTTGTTTTTACCGAAAATAAACAAATATTAACACAACTAAATTTGGTTTGGGGCGTTAAAGGTTATTTTTATGATAAAATGGTGAGTACAGACCACACTATTGCTGACTCAAAATATATTTTGAAGAAAAAACGTGTGCTAAAAAAGGGAGACTTAGTTGTGAACATAGCCTCAATCCCAATAGAAGAAAAAGGGCCTTCTAATATGGTTAAATTAAGTTATATTGAATAACGTTATTTTTCTATATCAAGATGCTTAACCGTAATTCCTAAATCAAGAATTTCAGGTAAACTATCCTCATACATGGCTTGTTCTAACTTAAACGTATATTTTCCTTTATCAATTAAATATCCTTTAGTAATTAGAGCTGTGTTTTCTATGACCGTTCCACTTACTTCTCCGAGCCACTCTCCATTTGGTTTGGCTAAAAAGAATTCAAGTGTGTCTTTATCTTTATAACCATTTGGAAAATAAGAATACAAATACATAAAGATATTGCTGTAAGGATAATCAGTAGTCGTCCGCAAATTAATGAATATCTTTACAGGCACAGTATCCTCTGTCATATCAAAACTAAATACCTTAGCGTCCTCATAAGTCCAAACATTATTTTCTACAGGTTGAAACTCACTATATATTACATCAGAATCACAAGCAATAATGTTTACTAAAAAAAATACCCCAAAAATTATTTGATTAACTCTTTTTTTCATTATTCCTATTATTTTTATTTCTATTTGAGTTATAACGCTTTTTCTTTTTAAATGTATTTGATTTGTTCTTGTTCTGTGCGTTCTTGTTTTGAGAGGTTTGTGATTGCCCCTTGTTTTGTTGTTTGTTTTTTTCTGTTTTGTTATTATTGTTTTTATTTTTATTATGGTTTTGCTGATTTGACCTATTTCTATTTTTGTTTGATTTTTTCTTTTTTTTGCGTTTAAACACATGTTCAAAACGGTTCAAGCTATCTTGCCCCACAACATTGGTATAGTCAGGCTCTTTAACCTCAACAATTTCCATAAATTCTTTTAAGTCAACAGGTTTTTTTCCTGCTTTATTCATCTTAATGATTTCATGAACCCGTTCTGGCTTCAAAGGTATAAAGCCACTACCTGCCCCTTCACTATTATTTTCATATAGATACCACATTTGTTTTAAAAACACATCTGTTTTAATGTGAAAAGCACGACCTTTTTCGGTGTTTAATTTGATGTCTGTTCGCGGAAACTCTTTTAGGGCTTCAATATATTGATCTAACTCAAAATTTAAACAGCATTTTAGTTTACCACATTGCCCTGCAAGTTTTTGTGGGTTTAGGGATAATTGTTGATAACGTGCAGATGCTGTTGAAACAGATCTAAAATCTGTCAACCAAGTAGAACAGCACAACTCTCTTCCACAAGAGCCAATGCCTCCTAATCTTGCCGCTTCTTGGCGAACTCCAATTTGGCGCATTTCTATTTTTACTCTAAAAAAATCAGCCAAATCTCTAATTAATTGCCTAAAGTCAACGCGTTCATCTGCCGTATAGTAGAACACTGATTTTGTTCCATCAGCTTGATATTCTACATCAGAAATTTTCATTTTAAGTCCCAAATCAGAAGCAATGTGCCTTGCTTTGAGCATAGTTTCATCTTCCTTACCTCTTGATTCTTTCCATTTCTCTATATCATCAGACGTTGCTTTACGCAATATACTTTTTGCCTCATGAGCTTTAAAGTTGGATGTTTTTTTACGAACCTGAATTCTTGCCAGTTCTCCTTTTACAGAAACCACCCCAACATCATAACCAGGGTTTGCATCAACTACCACTACGTCTCCAACAACTAAGGGCAAGTTTTTTACATTTCTATAAAACTCTTTACGGCTATTTTTAAACCGTATTTCTAATATATCGTAAGGGCTTTGACCATTTGGTAACTTTATATTTGCTAACCAGTCAAACACCGCTAATTTTCCACATCCTCCAGTTCCGCAGGAACCGTTACTTTTACACCCATTAGGCACGCCATTTTTGTTTGAACCACAATTTGAGCACCCCATTTTATGTGTTTTGTTTTATTTGGACTGTAAAGTTACCAATTTTGTTTTAATATTAGCTACTTTATTAATTGAAGTTGTTTGTTTTTGTTTTTTTTATTCTGATTGATTTTCTGATTATTTGGTTTGTATTGTAATAGATGAAAAAAATTTAAACTCAAAAAAGAGATTGAATTTTATGAAAACATCTTATAATTATATAATTTTACCACATATAAAACGGTAAAGTTGTTTAAAGTCAAATAATAAGTTAAAAAATGATTCTTTTATCGTCTGCCTTCGTTATTTTTTCTAACTATAACTTTAGTTATGCTTTTCAAAAACGCCTTATCAATCAACAAAATAACTCATTTTATCATTCAACCTTAAACATCTTCAATTAATTTGCTTGAAATAAACAACATATCCCTTGCTTATTCCAACAACATAAACGTTGTGAAAAACATAAGGTTAACGCTAAAACAAGGTGAACGAATGGTAATTGTAGGTGCTAGTGGATGTGGAAAAACAACACTCTTAAAATCAATTGCCGGACTACACCCTATAAAAGAAGGCGGAATTTGGTTCAAACAAGAGCAAGTAAAAGACCCTTTCGAACAATTAGTACCAGGTCACCCATTAATTAAATTAGTTAATCAAGACTTTGATTTAAATAGCCACCATTCGGTTGAAGAGAATATACGTATTAAACTCTTAAAATATGATAGCGCATACAAACAAAACAGAATTGATGAACTTTTAAAATTAACTGAATTAACCCCTTTTAAAGATTTTAAAGCTAAAAATTTATCAGGCGGGCAAAAACAACGTTTGGCTATTGCTCGTGCCTTAGCTGATGAACCAGAATTGTTGCTCTTAGATGAACCCTTTAATCAGTTAGACTATCATTTAAAACGAAAGATTGAAAGTTATATATTAGATTATGTTGAACGACACCGTATTTCTTTAATTTTAGTGTCACACAATGGTGAAGAGTCTATGCGATGGGCAAACCAAATTGCTTTTATGCAAAATGGAAAAATTAAACGATTTGATACTCCTGCCAAATTTTACAATCATCCTACAAATAAATATGAAGCTAATTTTTTTGGCAAACTAAACACCATATTGATTGACCGTAAAGAATTATCTTTTAGACCTCATCATTTTTCATTAACGGCTAAAAGAGGGTATATAAAATTAGAAACGAAATTAATTTCTAAAATAAATAATGGCTGGTATGTTGATTATCAATTCAAATATGGTAAGCGATTGTTTAGCATTTATAGTCAACACTCCTTAAAAGATGTAAACATCATTTGGGTTAAGCCTATTTTATTCAAATAATATATATCTTTGAAGCAAATAATATAGTAGATATGGCTGAAGTAGGAATAATAATGGGGTCTAAATCAGACTTACCGGTAATGCAAGATGCAGCAAATGTTCTAGAGCAATTAGGAATAAAATACGAAATGACTGTAGTATCGGCACACCGAACCCCCGAACGCATGTTTGATTATGCACAAAATGCACAAAAAAAAGGATTAAAGGTAATTATTGCTGGTGCAGGTGGCGCTGCACATTTACCAGGAATGACAGCTGCTTTAACTGCTTTACCAGTAATTGGTGTACCTATTAAGTCCTCAAATTCTATTGATGGCTGGGATTCTATTTTATCTATTTTGCAAATGCCCGGTGGAATACCTGTAGCTACAGTTGCCCTTAATGGTGCAAAAAATGCGGGTATTTTAGCCGCAAGTATTATTGGTGCTTCAAATCAATTGGTATATGATAAATTAACTGCTTATAAAGAAAACTTAAAAGAAAAAGTATTAAAAACTGCTAATGAAATGGAATCCTAAATGATGTACACTGTTGATTTAATCTATAAGTACTACCCCCGTTTAACTCAAATTCAAAAAGAACAATTTGCTAAATTGTTTGATTTATACAAAGATTGGAATAGCAAAATTAATGTTGTTAGCAGAAAAGATTTTGATTCTTTTTATTTAAAACATGTTTTACATTCTTTAGGCATTGCTGAATGTATTAACTTTAAAGATGGTAGTGAAGTTTTAGACGTAGGTACTGGAGGTGGTTTTCCGGGTATCCCTCTAGCCATTATGTTTCCTAACACCCATTTTTTATTAGTAGATGGTATTGGAAAAAAAATAAAAGTAGCAAATGGTGTCATAGAAGCTTTGGGTTTAAAAAATGTTAAAGCCAAACAAATAAGGGCTGAGGAAATTAAACATAAATTTGATTTTATTGTAAGTAGAGCTGTAACACAAATGCCTGTTTTTTTAACTTGGGTGAGAAAAAAAATAAAAAAACAAGATAAAAATGCCTATCCTAATGGCTTGTTATATCTAAAAGGTGGTGATTTGACCGATGAGCTTAAACCAATAAGAGAATATTACGAAATTGTAAACTTAAATCAGTTTTTTAAGGAAGATTTTTTTGAGACCAAGAAGGTAGTTTATATAGATTTATCACATTAAGGTTAAATTTTGGTACAATTTTTAAGGTGATAAACACGTTATAAGTTCAATCAATTAATAATGAATGTATTAAAAATTAAATAATCAATAAATGAAACTCTTACCTATTATTTTAACGTTAATTTTTACTTTTAACTACGTTTATGCTCAGCAGGACACCACAAATTTTTCTTATTATTTTAAAAATAACACAGCTGATTATCAAAAAGTAAACGTTGTGCCTAAACGTTTTTATGGTATATACGAGCTTAAACCTAACAAACGAAATGAAATAAGAATTGCCGCTGGGGATTATTTCATAATTGATTCAAGTGGTATTTACATTTCAAAAAACAACTTGATTAGTATTACAAAAGAAGAGGTGCGAGAAAACGGGAAATACAATGTAAAAAACGGATATCTTTTTGGAGTAAAAGCAAACGATTCAATTCCTGTAGTATTACAAAAGGACAAGTATTACTTTTTAATACCAGTAAAATCGTATCTGTATAGTACATCAAGTCATGTAATGTATAAAATTAATTCATCATCTTTTATTATTTTTTCAAAAGAGGATAATGGATATTATTCAGTAATTAAAATTGATTTTAATGGCCACTCTTTAAAATTATCTGAGTTAGAGTTAAACTACAAACAAATTAACTCAATTAAACATGAATTTACTAAAGATGGTATTTATGACACTTATCTTTTAACTCCTAAAAAAAGTCACTGGGAATTAATTTTGAACACTTTTATACAGTATGATGAGTATATAAGAAAGTAATTTATGTTTATCTACCCTAAAGCAACATCTAGTACCATCATCACTACAAAGCCAAGCATAAATCCAAGGGTTGCCAAATCGGTATTTTTATCTTTTTGGGTTTCAGGAATAACCTCCTCTACCACTACAAAAATCATTGCGCCAGCTGCAAACGCAAGGGCATAAGGTAAAATTGGTGTAAATGTAAAAACCGCCCAAGCCCCTATAACTCCTGCTACTGGTTCAACAATGGCTGATAATTGTCCGTAAAAGAAACTTTTTCTTCTACTCATACCTAATCTTCTCAGAGGCATTGATACAGCAAATCCTTCTGGAAAATTTTGAATTCCAATACCCATTGCTAAAACTACAGCGGCTTCTATGCTTGCTCCCGGTAAATCAGCAGCAACAGCTCCAAATAAAACACCAACAGCCAAACCTTCTGGTATATTATGTAAAGTAATTGCCAAAACCAACAACAATGTTTTGTTTAATTTGGTTTTTACGCCTTCTGACTCAGACTCTTTAAAATTAATGTGTAAATGAGGTAATACTTTATCTAAACCATACAGAAATAACGCGCCTAATATAAAACCAACGGCCGCTGGCACCCACCCACCATCCGACAATTCTATGGCTGGATTTAGTAAGCTCCAAAAACTTGCCGCCACCATTACTCCTCCGGTAAACCCCAACGCAACATCTAAAACTGTCCGGTTCATAGACTTAAAAAAGAAGACAAATGATGCGCCAAAAGCCGTAACCAACCAAGTGAAAACAGTAGCAATAAAAGCGCCTAAAACTGGGTCTGTGTTTTTAAAAAAATCAATGACATTATCCCACATATTAATTTAGTTTTACATTAATATTTTTAATCACCTTTTTAGATAAAATTAGCGTTCTCTTATCCATTAATTCAATTTTTATTGAGTCATCAAAATCATAAATATCAACACATTTTATTTTAGTGCCAATCCCAATGTTGTTTTTAGTTAAAAAAATCAATAGATTTTTATTGTCCGAACCTATATTTACAACCTCTGCAAATTGCCCTTGCTTAACCTGTTTTAAATTAATAACAAAATGTTGTTTAGGAAAAATTCCTTTTTCATTTGGAATTGGGTCTCCATGAGGGTCAAATTTAGGGTGCCCCAAAAACTCGCTTAGCTTATTTGTTAGTTTAATTGATTTGATATGCTCCAATTGTTCGGCTATTTCGTGAACCTCATCCCATTCAAAATTTAACTTTTCAACTAAAAACGTCTCCCATAGCCTATGTTTTCTTATCACCTGAACAGCTATGGCATTACCATTTTCTGTTAGTTGACTCCCTTTATATTTTTTATATTCAATAAGTTCTTTTTCAGAGAGTTTTTTTATCATCTCACTCACTGATGAGGCTTTGGTTTTTAAATCATCTGCAATAAGATTTGTGTTGATAAGCGAACTTTTAGTTTTATCAATTAGGTTATAAATTGATTTTAAATAATTTTCCTCACTTTGCGATAAATTATATTTCATACCGCAAATATATAATATAATTTTTAGGTTAACCTAAAATTATATTAAATAATTACTAAAAAAATTCTTCTACCGTTTCTACATTAAAATCGGTAAGGCTATTTATTACCTTATCTGCTAAACTTATTTTAGCATTATAAGTATGCGTTTTTTCTGGGACAGCTATCACTTTCATTCTGGCGGCTTTTGCCGATATTACACCATTAAGTGAATCTTCAAATACTAAGCAGTTTGTGCACTTTACGTTTAATTTATGTGCAGTGGTCATAAAAACAGCCGGATGTGGTTTGCCATACTTTTCAAATTCAGCGGAATGTGTGACATCAAAAAAAGTTCTTATCTCAAGTTTATCTAAAACCACATCAACTATTCTTTGGTAAGATGAAGTCGCTAAACCAATTTTAAACCCTTTACTTTTTAACTCTTCTAATAAATTGATTACTCCAGGCAGAGATTTTCCTTGATGTTTAATTTCTCTAATCAAAATATTAACAATATCGTCTGTAACTTCATCTACGGTTTTGTTAGTCCATTGATACTTGTTATGCCATATTTTAACAACTTCATCAATTCTAAGCCCAACTGACTCTTCAAGACTCTTAGCTGTTACGTCTAAACCAACCTTGGCAAACCCCTCAATTTCGGCTATTTTCCATAAGGGCTCCGAATTAATCAAAACACCATCCATATCAAATATAATTGCTTTTTCCATTTTATCTTTTATAAATAAGATTTATAGTTTTTTATATTCTACTTTTTTATATTTATTTTGTGTTTCACTCTATTTTAAAGAAGTTTTCATTACATCTAAAAAAACAATTTGAATTTTAATGTGAATGAATTACTTTAAGCCTCCTAAAGTCATGTAATATAAGTTGCCTCCCCCTAGTCCTTTTCTGTATTCGTCTGTCAAAAACCAAGAACGTTTACCTCTATAAGTAATTGCTTCTCTTTGTTTTAAAAAATAAAAATTGTACACCTGAATGTCGCCCTCCCAAAATCTATCGTTTTTAAAATTTGAAATAAGGTAAAGTTTACCGTATGTTAGTACGGATAAAACTTTTGTTTTTGGATTATAATCTGCAGATGTTACAGAGCATAAGTGCCAAGCTGTACTACAAAAGTAAAATTGCCCTATAAGTTTTGCTTTGTGCTTACCTTCTTTTGCAGGAATTTTGTATATTCTTGACAAACCTGTAAATGGTTTGCTTCTGCATTTTGTTAAAATATATAAAAAGCCTTCTTTATAAAAAATAGCCTCACTGTCAAAATTCAAATTATTTTTTTTGGGTGGAAATTCTTGTTGGTCTTCATACCAATAAGTTATTTTTTTTGGAACAACTTTATTTTTTTCTATAAATCCTTTTTTAAGAATATAAATTTTTAGTTTTTTTCTTTTGTTTAAATTATTTCCAATATCGCCAATATAAATGTTGCCCTCTTCATCTTGTGTCATATCCTCCCAATCATAATTTTTCGTGTCCTCAACATCTATGGTTTTAATATGTTCTCCTCTTTTATTTAGAACATATATTTCGCTTTTATTACCGCTATCATTAATTGTAATAATGTATTTATTTTGGTAAAACACCAATCCTGATGTTTCGTACATTTTTTTAGGTAACTTAGCTATTTTATAAAGTTTTATTTGTCCGTAGGACAACAATCCTATCTTCAAAAAAAATATTCCTAATATTAATTTATATTTAAACATAACCTTCAATGATTGCCAAAGTTATTCCAAAATAAACAAAGACGTGTAAAGATTAAAATAAATTATTAATTTTAAGCCGAAATAACTTAACAATGGCATTAAATCCAAGTAGCAAAGGTTGGATAAAAAAGTATTTTTCCTTAATTGACCAGCCTCAACTAAAACTAAAGACAAATAGCTTTCCAAATATAGAGCTTAGCCTTGATGAGCTTATTTACACCTATTTGCAACCAACAGGTTTTTTGTATGGCCACCCTACAAACTTTTTATTTTTAAACGTTGAGTATTTTAAAAATTTAACACTTGAAGAAACTTTAAAAATTCTGTTACTTGAAGGATTGGTATTGGTCAACCTTTTAAAAGAAGAAAAAAATCAAATAAAAAATGTTGGAGTGTTATTAAATCAATTTATTGACTTTTATGAACATTCTAACCTAGAAAAAGCCAAAAAAGGTTGGTTAAACTTTTCAAAACTTGACACCTACGGAAAATTAGAGTCTATTATCAGCCAAAGAATTGAGTTAAAAAGCAACTTAACTTCAAAATTATTTATGTCTAACTTCTACAATGCGCTTATTTTACATGATTTAGTGTTGTATCAAGATTATCTTGATGGAAAACAAGAAGCATATATTACTGAAAAACGTTGTCAAGTAACATTAGATTTAGTTAAAGTAATTGCAATTGCTGCTTACGCCGATGGAGAAGTAACAGATGAAGAAAAGAGTTTGTTTAAATTATTTGTTAATTCGGTTGAGTTGAATAAATCACAAAAAAAAATTGCCGAAACTTTTTTTGAAACACCCAAAACTATAAATGATATTAGTTTTGATGCTACCTTCTACAATGAAAAAAATAGTTGGCTACTTAAACGACATATTTTAGAAATTGCTATTTTAACTTTTTGGAGTGACAAAGCCGTAACCGAAAAAGAAAAATATTTTTTAAAACTATTAACGGCTAAACTTAATTTAACAGATGAAGACACAGACAAATCCTACGTAGCTATACAAACCTTTGTAATTAATAATAAAAATGATGTTTTATTTTTAAAGGGTAAAAATGACGTTGAGGTCATTTTAAGCAGGGCAACAAAGCGTTGGTCAAAAATTATTGTTAGAAACAAAGACAAAATAGCTAACGAATTAAAACAAAGTAAAGAATTGGTAACTCTTATTAGGAAATCTACAGTTGAAGACCTGTCTAGTGAGGAAAAGGATAAAATAAAAACGCAATTCTATGATTTAGCTAAAACCATTCCCTCGCTTACCTTATTTATGTTACCTGGTGGTGCTATTATTTTACCATTGGTATTAAAAATTATCCCAAATTTAATCCCTTCAGCTTTTCAAGAAAACGTAGTTGATGAGGAAGAGTAGAATTTTTAGGGGTTACTTTAAAAGTCAAAAAGCACATCCTATTACCTAAAACTATTATTGATATTAAATTATTCAACAAGTCCTATTTAAAACATATAACCAACACCAAAAAAAAGTTGGAAAGTATGCCCTTGCTGCTTTTCAATACTGTCAAATCCTTTAGGGTAATAAACATAATTTGGTTGTAGTGATAAAACTAATTTTCTATTTTTAGTGTAATTCAAGTCTATACCCGCCTGAAATCCTATTAAACTTTTAAATGTAGTAATCGGTTGGTTCTCTATGGCCTCTCTGGTTTTGGATGTTACTAAAAAAGAAGGTACTACCCCTAAAGGAATAGACATAGAAAAATTATACTCATGAATAGGCATCCATCCAATAGTAATGGGTATTTGAAAATAACCTGAATTAAAATTTACAAAAGGCACTATGGAATCAAAATCAATAGATTTACTTAAATATGTGGTTTTAGAAAACAAAGTAGCCATAGAAACGTTAAAATGGTTGTTAAACAAATCATAATTTAATTTAATACCAGTACTATAATTTAGCCCTTCTACACCAAATTGATACCATCTTAAATTGTTAACAGACTTTAAAGTGTTTAAATTAAATGATGTGACATAAGATAACCGCATAGGTTTATCTATAGAAAAGCACAATATCGAATGTGAAATAAACAAAAAAGCAATTAATTTTTTCATTTGAAATAATTATTATTTTGGCAATAGTACAAATAATAATTTAAAAATTAAGTTAATTACCTTTTCTTAAATCAAACTGATTAATCAATAAATCATACCTTTTAAGGTTTTTAAATCTGTAAAAAAACAAAAAGCAAAATACACTAAAGTGCTTTATTTATGATGAACACACACTTTCTTGAACAATGAAAAATAAATAATAATAAAAGGATATAATCAATTTTATTTTTGTTTTTAAACAATTTATTATTATCTTTGTGAAAATTAATTATTAACAAAAAAATAGAAATTATGAAAAAATTATTACTTTCTTTAGGATTAGGTATTCTTTCATTTACTGGATTTACACAAGTTCAGTTCAATTTAACTGGTACCTGCCAATACCAAGGAAACTATGGTTTAACTTGGACAGACGATTCTTTCCATGATGGAACTGGAGGAACACAAACGTGGAACACTCCTAATATGTTAGACCCAACCAAAGCTGTTAGTGCTAATCTAGTGCTGGTTCAAGGTGCTGACCCAACGCCTCATGGTAATTGTACTTTTGATATGGCCTGTAATGGTTCACCAGCTATTACTAATGGTGCTGCATTAGCGGGGAAAATTGCTGTAATTAGAAGAGGTGGTTGTGAGTTTGGTTCTAAAGCTTATGCGGCTCAGCAAGCAGGAGCAATTGCTTGTATTATTGTTAATGCTGTAGGTGACCCAATAGGTATGGCTGGTGGTGCAGACGGCATGAATGTATTTATACCAACTATAATGGTTAGTGCAACAACTGGAGCTATTATTTGTGATGCCATTGCTGCTGGTTGTCCAGAAGCTTTTATAGGGAACATTGCAGGTTTTTACAATGACAACTTATCACTTGCTGCTGGAGATGTTTACAGACCAGGTAGAGCCATGGACATCTCTTGGGATTATACGGGTGCTGCGGACCATGGATTTGGACCTGGTGCTATTGTTAACAATCTAGGAAATAATGATCAATTAGGAATTACAGTTACTTTAGATGTTTATGAAGTAGGTAATCCAACTGCAGTGTATTCAGTAATATCTGCACCATTTAATTTGGTAGGGGTAACAATAACAGGTGGTATTCCAACAGTAGATAATACTTTGGTTGATTTCTCTGCTGTAACACCTGCTAGCTTTGTAAATAGTACAGCAACCAACCAAAACTATGAGCTTGTTTATACTGTAAATGCACCAAATGCTGACGCTACGCCAATAGATAATGAGGTAAGATCATTTTTTGGAATTTCTGATACAGAATATTCTCACGCTCAAATAGACCCTGCAAATGGTAAAGCATTAGCCTCTGCAGGGCGTGGGCCAAGAACTGATCCTGGTAACCAACCAACAACAGATCACTGGATGATGTGTAATCACTTTTCGCCTCAAACTAATAATGTTAAAGCTGTAGGTACTAAATTTCAAGCTTATTCATACGATCCGCTTGTGTCAACTGATTTAATAGGTAAAATTGTATCTTGTGTAGTTTATGAATGGGTTAACACTAAAGGAATTTATGACATGACTGATCCTGGGTTTACCACAGATGTGGATACAAACTCATGGACAGAATTAACTAGAGTAGATTACTTTTATGGTGGAGACTATCAAGATTCAATCATCTCCGTA
>DQTE01000006.1 GCA_015662905.1 Crocinitomix sp.
CAAACAGCATAGATTATTCAAAATTATGGTTATTACAAGAAGGGCATTGCTTAAGAACACAAGTTTATCACATTTGTGAACAAGCTAAATTAAAAATGAAGAATAATGTAAATTTTGAATTCGAATCTGGTTCTATGGATAGTTTACTCAGGTTTACAAAGGCTAATAATGGTCAAACTATAATTCCTTTTTTAGCTTCATTAGATTTTCCAAAGGAAGAAAAAACTAACATTGTAAAATTCAACAAACCTGCTCCGGCTAGATCGGTGGGATTAATAACTCATAAGTTTTTTGTTAAGAAAAAAATAACGAATAAATTAGCCGAAATTATAAAGGACGCTGTGCTTTCAAAACTTCCTAAAAATGAAGAAACTTTGATTATAAAGCCTCTTTAATTTTAAAAAATCAATTAAAAATTACCCTGCTAAATTGAATCTTAGTGCTATACCTGCTCTAGTATTTGCTGTTTTAAACGCTGTTGAAATAACTGGGTTATTAACAGTTCTGTCAAAATAAACACTAACATTAAGGTTAGGTCCTAAATTATAGTCAATTGATGATTTTATTGAATACATATTTTGACCAGAAGTTCTTTGAGATGTGTTTTCAATGATATTTCTACTAAGCATTATATTGTTTCTGATAGATAAATCAAATCTAATATTCAGATCACTTTTTGGTGTTTTACCCATAAATTTGAACGGCATTTTAAGTTGAGAAAATTTATACCCTGTTCCAAACACCCATTCTTGTCCTCTCATTTCAGTTAATTGAAAATTGGCAACGTTTAAAGATAATGTTCTGTCTTTTTTATACTCAAACTTTGTAATTAACCCATTCTTTTTAACAATCCAAGTGGCGTCAATACCAAATAAAGGGGCAAATTGTTCTGATATAGTTATAGATTGAATTTGATTGTCAGCTATAAAGTTGTAAGAATCATCTCTTAGGCGGTTTCCGTTTAAATCTCTCGCCGATAAATTTGTTTGGAAGTTTGAAACAGATACCGTTGAACGATAGCCGTGTTTTATGGTAAAGTTTCTAACATATTTCTTGAAGAATTTATATTTTGCTAAACCGTCATATCTAATATCCCAATTAGGTAATGGCATCATAGCAAAAGGATTGATATTATTATTTTTACCTGTATAAGCACCTAAAAAAGCACCTATTAATACGTCTTGTTGGTTTTCGCCAAAGCCATCTGCAAACCCATTTGTACCTACTGTTGTACCTTCTTGTTGCCCCAGTTGTTGAGATACTGCTTTTCTGTTGGTAAGCATTGTAATAAAAGCTTTATCTAAATCCATAGAATCTAACTTATTAAATGCCGTACCCCAAGTTATGGTTGTAAAGTTTATGTTACCTGTATTCATTGGGTTTTGGAATTGAAAAATAGAATCACCAGGGTTAAGTAAATCTTCAGACCAACGGTAAAAAGAATTTTGATTTTCTGTTTCTCTACGGCTAGCACTTAAATTAACTGACAAATGCTTAATTGGTTGAATACTTGCCTTTAAACTGTAATTTTGAGTGTGCATTACTGTATGTTGAGTGTTTATGTTCGGATTTTTTACTAACCAATTGTTTGAGGCAGCAAAAGGAGCAAAGGCAGAATCTGCACCCCAAGTATCCACCGGGTTTCCAAATAAATCATAGTTTTGTTGTCCGGAAATAAAACCAAAACTTGGCGCTCCAAAGTTTTCGTTTAAACCAAGCATCTGAGTTTGTTGATTAAATCCAGGCATTAAAATTCCATCTGTTACAGAATAGTTAAATGATACATTTCTAACCGACATAATAGCTTGCCCTACACCTACAATTACAGGGTGAATATCTTTTTTCTTTTTATCTTTTTCCTTCTTTTTATCTTTTTCTTTTTCATCTTTCTTATTCTTCTTAGGGTCATCTTTGCCTCCTCTTATATTGGCTTTTTTAGGCTTGCTTCCTCTACCAGCTTTACCACCATTATTAATTCTTTTTAAATAATCTACCTTGTTGTAAAGTGTAACAAAATTAAACTTACCATTTATAGTAAAGTTTCTTGAGTTTTGAATAGTATTACCAAATGATGGCTGAGATAATGGTGCTCTGGCCCAATCGTAACTCCCTCTATATTTAACATTTGTACTTATCCAACTGGTGAGTGGAAATTTATTAAATGGAACTTTATAAGATATATCAAAATTATGTTGATAGCCTTTTGTAAAGCCACCAAATTTAATTGAGTCGTTATGTTCAATAAATGGGTTAAATGTTTTTCTTAATATGTCATTGTACAGTATAGAATTGTTATATCCCGTTGTCCCTTGTTGAGCATCAGAGTCTATAAGCCCTTGTGGTTCTAGTACAATAGCTTGGTTGTTGGCATTAAAATTAAACTTAAGTCCTTTGGTAATATCATATTTTAAATTATATGTTCTGTTCCAAGTAAACGTTTTGTAATAAGTTGGTAAAAAGATAAAGTTTGTATCTAAGGCGTTTCTGTTTTGCCTTACGTTATACATTCTTTGTAAATCATTATTAAATGTAAATGATTTAGGTCCTAAATAAAAGTTAAAATCTCTTACCAATCTCAACCACTTTGATTTTTTAATGAAGGATACCTTTTTAAATGGTTCTATTAATTTTGGTTTGGCAGAAAAAGAATAGTTAATGCCCCCTCTGTATGTTTTGGTTATATCTTTTTCGGTATTAAAGTCTCGTCTATAAATTTCGTTAAAAGAATACGTAAAAGAAAAATTTTCAATGTCCCAAAAGTGAACCGCTTTTCCAGACACACGTTCTTTTCTAACGTTTGTAAAGTTTAATGAACGTCTTGTTGTAATAGTTCTTGAGTTTAAGAGTTTGCTTTTTCTAATGGTGGGGTCATATTCTTTTAATCTTACATCTGGTGCAGCCAAATCAAACTGAGGATCAATAACATTAGCAGAATAACCTATATACATTGGCAATTGAATGGCTAATTTACGTCCAAAAAACTGTCCCATTTCAAAATTAGATTGTATATCAAATCCTTTTTGGTACTCTCTTTGGCGTTCACTTACTTTTTTCTCAATACTTCCCCAGTTTGGTGTTGAGTAGTTTCCTGCTAGAGATACATTTCCAAAATCAGCTAATTGCATATTAACCTTAGCTGTTGATGCCCAACCGCCTTCTTGAATAAAATTTGTTAATCTTAATTCATTTACCCATATTTCAGCACATTTATCTAACCCATCATCAGGTAACCAAAGTGTGTTTTCATTTGCAGAGGGATTTCTTACACCTAACATTATCACTTTTGCATCTGAAAGTGTAGGGTTTCCTTTAACACTAATTCTTTTATTTCCTGCAAGTGTCCAACTGTACAGCTCTTGAGTGGTAGCGTTACCAACCACCAATGCTAAATCTCTTTCGGCTTTTAATTTTACTAAAGAGTCTAAATTAATTACCACATTGTTAGCCTCTGGCCAAATAGCTAAATCCTCAGCAAAAGTTGTTCCCCAAGGGGTAAGTTTTAAAGGTATTTCATACTCGTAATAATTGTTATCAAAATCAGTTCCTATTCTAACAAACAGTGTTAAATCATTATCTTTTAATAGCGTCTCATCATCTTTCGCTTCACAATGAACAAACATTTCAATATTTCCATAAGATCTTACATCTAAATTTAACGTTTTAAATGTAGCTCTAGAATCACCATCTTTAAGGCCACACACAAGCATTGATAAAGATTGCTCATTTAACTGTCTTCTGTTAATAGAATTGACATCATTTTGACGAACAATACCTGGTGGAATTGCATAATTAACTGGAGTTTTGCTTTCATTTTCTTCAATATTTACTGCCGCTATTTCAAATGTTGTAGAGTTTGGGTCTGGAATAACTTGCTCACCTGTACTAAGATTTTGAGTATATTCTCTCCACGTTCCTCTAATTAATTCTAATCTAGCAAATCGGAATACTTTTTCATTTTGGAATCCTTTGACAAAAATTCTCATAAAACGAATTGACCTAAAATCCGATATTCCATTAATAACTTGATTGTATTTTGTAATTGGTATTTTATACTGGTACCAAGTTTCTGTTTTTCCATCTACCACTTCTATAACTTGTTTATTAGTAATGTAATTTTTACCCACTTCAAATTCGGTTGGGCCAATTGGAATTTGGTATTGAAAATAATTTTCAGATTCGCTAAGGTTATTGTCTTGATTTAAGTCTTCAACATCAGGTACAGTGGTTGACTGTGCAGGGTAAGAAGTACCTGTTATTTCAGGAGGTAATGAGTTCCCTTCTGTACCATTAAAATATTTGTAACGTTTTAAAATGTCATTTTCTAAAGCATTATGTTCATCACTTAAATAGTATTTAAAGTTATCTGAGGATACATCTGCCAACAATCTTGTTTTTGCCTCAGGCGTTAAAGGACTGTTATTAACCCAGTTGACATAAGAATTAAAAAAGGTCTGTTCTGCGTCATCATTAAATCCGTCAAAACCAATATCTTGAAAAATTCTTGTTTCTGCGTTATTGTCAAAAGCAAACACAATTATTTGTTGGTTACTAACCATTGCCCAGTCTGTTGTGTCATAATCAGCTGTTCCTAAACTTGCAGATGTTGGGTTTCCATTTTCAAAACTTTTTCTTGAATCGGGTAAAATATCCTCTGATATATTCCCTAGATTAAAGTAAAGATAGCCATCATCCAAATTTTCTGTTCCATCATTTGTAGCATCAGAATTATACGGGTCTAATAACCAAAATTGAATATATTGTACATTCGCTTGTTCAAAGTTTGTGGTGGTTAACGAGCGCATTATACCAGCCCATTTATCCTCTGGATTGGTAAAGTAGCCTTCCGAATCAACATTGGTTGTGTCATAGTTATACGGTCCTCTTTCTTTTGGATAAAATGCTAAATCAAAAACTGGAATATTGTTTAGTGTTCCAACAGGAGGTTGAGACTGTGGAAAAAGTTCTTGCTGTGAAACCATTCTCATCCTACTGTCTTTTAAAATAGAGTCGTTTCCTTTAATATGTGCTGGTGTTGTTGCATAATCTAAGTAAAATGCCGAAGGGTCAACAACATACCAAGCTAACAATGACCTGTTAAACCCTGCACCTGTTCCTGCACCCTGTCCTTTTATAGAGGCTTCTGGAAACAAATTAGGTTGACCCTGAGGTATAGAGGCTAATTTCCAAGAGCCAAAATTTGCAATATTTATTGCTGATTGACTTCCTTCAAAAGCATCAATATACGAAATTCCACCGCTACCAATAGCTCTTTGAGTTCCCGGTATCAAGTAAGCAAATTCACCTGTAGCGGTTATATAGGATTTTTCTTTAGTTGAAATTACTGGTAAAAAGTCAACCAATTTAGTTAATATTGGCGCCTCTGTTCTAAAATTAACGTCTGTACCAACAACGGTGTTACTAACAGGTTCGTTACCTACGTTTACAATTTGAGTTAGTGGTTTTTCTGTTAAGTTCATTACTGTTGCGCCCCAATTAAAATCCTTATTAAACTCGTAATTAAAATGTGCACCTACCAATGATTTTGATTGAAAACCAAACACAGAATTACTTTCTAATTGTACTTTTATTGGTGTTTGAGCTTCAAGAATACCTTGATTTAAAATTTTAACTCTACCAAGGTTATAATCAACGGTATAATCTACACCTTCTGTTAACTTAACTCCACCTGCCGTTACTGTAACACTACCTTCAGGAATGTTTAAGGCGTTTAAAGAAATATCCGAACTGACAGATGATTTATAACTTCCTTTAATTCTAAACCTATTTTTTGACGGAATGAGTTGAGCTGCAATTTTTGTTGAGTCATACAATTCGTGAAAAACAATTCCATTGACCTCAAAAGGGGATAATGAAGTGGCACTAAGTTTATTTTTTAAGGTTTTACCGAATGGTTCTATGGTTGTAAAATAAATACGTCCTGTCCTTGTATCAATAGTTCCTCCGTTTGTTATTCTATTCCCCTCTTTTTGAAAGGGAACAAAATCAAAGCGACCATCTGCATAGGCTTCTATATTCAAATTTAACCTATCTAAGTCTAGATATTGAATTAAAATTTTATCATCAACACCTGTGTATGGCAGATAATTAACATCAACGGAAGTTTTTGGGTTATTATACCAAACATCTAATTTAAAATCTTGCGGACCTACATTATATGCACCTATTGAATATACATTTTTCATCATTAAGTCCCATAATTTATTTTGTGGATTAATTATTGTGGCTTTCAACAATTTTAATATCAATGCTGTTTTGGAACCTTCTTCAACTGGTACATCATTAGAAAACTCACCCACTTGATATGTCCGTCCTTGATAGGTATATTGATATGCAACGGCAAGTACCTCATCTTGATTGAGTGGTTGACGCAAGGAGATATATCCAAGTAAAGCGTTATAAGTAAATTCTTGTTCTGATAATTGTCTTGCATTTTCAACTTTTTCATAATCAGTAGATTGATTATAATTAGGAGATAGAGTTGCCACTGCATTTGAAAACTCCCTAATTAAAGGATTATTTTTCATATCATCATACAATGTGTTAGCGCTATTATCTGGTAGCTCCTGAGGTATAGGAATATTAACATTAGCGGGGTTTTCTAAATATTCCGCCTTAGTCTCCCCCAAATCGGTAAACCCGATAATGTTTCTTGTGTTTTCTACTTTATTTACTCTATTTGTAACCCACACTTCTATTCTTGTGATATTAATCCCCGAATTAACAATTGGCATAGTTGCCATTGCTTCATCAAAATGCTCACGGTGATAGTAATTTAAAAAATAGTGTTTATTCGCCTCATAATTATCTGCGGTGACTTCAAAATCCTGAATTTGTGCTCCCCCTGCTACATTTATTTCTTGTCGTCTTCCTTGTTGCTGTGACAAAATGGTTTGAACTGTTAAGCGTCCAAACTTTAAGTCTGTTCTAATTCCAAATAATGATTGTGACCCTTGTATTAAAGTAGTATTTAAAGGTAAAGAAACATTACCTGCTTCAATTCTTTGAATGATATCATCCTCATACCCTGTAAAGGCAATTTTAACTTGATTTGTAAAATTGAAGGTGGCTTTTGTATTTTGAGCAATTTCAATTTTTAGTTTATCACCTATTTGCCCTACTAAATTAAGTTGGATGTTTTGTTGGAAGTCAAACGTTGTTACTCTTTGATTTCTTATTGGAATGGCTGGGTTTTCATACAAAGAAACATTAGCACCAAATCTTAATTCAGCTGTTCCTTGTGGACGAATAGAAATTTCATCTCCCCCAAATATGTTATCAAACCCTTTTCCTCCTACTTTAAGGGGGGGGATTAAATCTTCAGAGGATTGATTTTCATCTTGATTCATTTCAAAAATTCTATTGTTTATTGCTTTTTGATTCAAATAATCAAGATATTGTTGCCTAGTCATAGAAACAGGGTATCTATAAAAATTATTTCCAATTTTTTGATAGATGTCATACATTCCTGTTTTAGGATTGTATCTAATTTCTGTTTGAATATTTTCTGGAAGATTTAAGTTAAACCTATCGTTACTGTTTAATATTGGAGCATTAGCATCAGAGGCAGGAAAAGGCAAGTCAACTTCAGGCGTGTCCAAAGCTACATAGTGCTTCTGAATTCCATAGTTGAATCCTAAACGTTTTAGTTTTTCATTTCCATAAGCTAAAAATGTAACCAAAACTATCCCCCATATTATTAAAATATGTTTTATTTTGCTCAAAACTTACAATATTTTTAACGCTTCTTTAATTAAATCTTCAACAGTTTGTTCATCTGTAATGACTTTATTAATAACTTTTTCTGCTTTTGACTTGTCAAAACCTAAAGCAGACAATGCAGTTAACGCTTCAAATTTGATTGTATTGTTTGAACTGAAAATATTTTCAGCAGAAAATTCCATTTTTGACATTTTTGACATTAAATCAACTATGACTCGTTGAGCTGTTTTAAGTCCAATCCCTTTTACAGATTTTATTAGTCCAACATCTTCAGATACTATTGCTTTTGCTATTTCATCTGCGGTTAAGGCTGATAACATCAAAATAGCGGTACTAGCCCCTATGCCAGAAACTGAGATTAAATGATTGAACATTTCTCGCTCTTGCACTTCATAAAACCCAAACAAGGTGTGTGCATCTTCTCTTACTTGAAGTTGCGTAAATATTTTTAGACTTTTTCCGTTTTCAGTCGTAATTTTTGAAAAAGTATTTAGACTAATTTTAACAAAATATCCAACACCGCCACATTCAATAATTAAATTAGTTGGTGTTTTTTCAATTAAAGTACCGTTTAAATGTGCTATCATAGGACTGCAAACTTATTTAAAATTATTTAATTTGAGCGTCTAAAACTGCTACTTTTATCATGTTAACTATTTCTCTTACACTACTTCCAAGTTGTAAAACATGAATTGATTTTTTAAGCCCTAGTAAAATTGGACCTATGGCGTCAACATCATCTCCCATTTCCTGCATCAACTTATAGGCTATATTTCCTGATGAAAGGTTAGGAAAAATTAATGTATTTACATTTTTGTTTGCTAGGTTTGAAAAAGAGAATTTTTCCAATAATAAATTATTATTTAAAGCAAAATTTGCTTGTATTTCACCGTCCACAACTAAGGTTGGGTGTTTTTCGTGTAATATTTTAACTGCCTCAGCCATTTTTTTGGCATCTTTTCCTTCAGCTGAGCCAAAATTAGAATACGTAAGCATGGCTATTCTAGGGTGAATTTTTAATCGTCTTACTGTTTTAGCCACTTGAAAAGTAATATCTGCTAATTCCTCTGCTGTTGGGTCAAAATTCACGGTTGTATCTGCCAAAAACAAAGGCCCTCTTTTAGTTATAATAATATACATTCCTGCTACCTTTGATACACTTTCATCTTTACCCACAATTTGCAATGCAGGTCTAATTACATCTTTATAGTTTCTGGTTATGCCAGAAATTAAAGCATCTGCCTCTGCTGTTTCAACCATCATTGCTCCAAAATAATTACGCTCACGCATAATTTTTATAGCTTCAAACTCGGTAAATCCTTTACGTTTTCGTTTTTCAAAAAACAACTTTCCGTACTCAACGCATTTTTCCTTCATTTCTAGTGATTTAGGGTCAATGATTTCAACGTTTGGAAACTCAAGATTGTTTTCTTCTATTAATTCAAGTATTCTTTGTTTTCTCCCTAATAAAATTGGAATAGCAAATCCTTCATCGAGTGCATGTTGAGCAGCTTTTAATATTTTATAATTGTCGGCCTCAGCAAATACAACTCTCTTAGGGCTTTTTAATGCTTTTTCAGTTAAAACATTCAATAGTTTATTGTCTAAGCCTAGGCGTTTTTTAAGTTCTAATTCGTAAGCGTCCCAATCCGTAATTGGATTTTTAGCTATGCCAGAATCAATAGCTGCTTTAGCTACCGCAGGTGAAACAGCAGTAATTAATCTAGGGTCTAATGGTTTAGGAATAATAGATTCTCTACCAAAAGAAATGTTTTTTTCATTATAAGCCTCATTCACTTCTTCTGGAACAGTTTCTTTTGCAAGATTAGCAATAGCCTTAACAGCAGCTAATTTCATCGCTTCATTTATACCAGTAGCTCTAACGTCCATCGCTCCTCTGAATATGTAAGGAAAGCCTATAACATTATTCACTTGATTAGGGTGGTCAGAACGTCCTGTTGCCATAATGATATCATCACGTGTTGCCATAGCGTCAGCATAAGAAATTTCTGGTACTGGATTAGCTAAGGCAAACACTATAGGGTTTTTAGCCATAGATTTAATCATATTCTTTGAAACTAAGCCTCCTTTTGACAAACCTAAGAAAACGTCTGCGTTTTTCATAGCTTCTTCCAGTGTTTGTTCTTTGGAATGTACTGCAAAAAACTTTTTATTTTCATCAAGGTTAGTTCTTTTTTTAGTGATTAACCCTTTACTGTCAAACATATAGATGTTTTTAAGTTTTGCACCTAGTGCTAAGTATAGTTTAGAACAAGAAAAAGCTGCTGCACCTGCTCCACTAACAACAATCTTGACCTTTTCAATTTTTTTGTTTGCTAATTCCAAAGCGTTTATCAAGGCTGCACTTGAAATAATTGCCGTACCGTGTTGGTCGTCATGCATTAGAGGAATGTCTAATTCTTCTTTTAATCTGCGTTCAATTTCAAAAGCCTCTGGCGCTTTAATATCCTCTAAATTTATTCCACCAAAGGTAGGCGCTATTGCTTTAACAGTTTCAATAAATTTATCGGGATCTTTTGCGTCAACTTCAATGTCAAACACATCTAAATCAGCAAATATTTTAAATAACAAGCCTTTACCTTCCATAACTGGTTTTGAAGCTAGAGGCCCAATGTCTCCCAGACCTAAAACAGCAGTTCCGTTAGAAATTACCGCTACTAAATTTGACTTTGCAGTATATTTATAAACATCATCTTTATGGTTAGCTATTTCCAAACAAGGCTCTGCAACACCTGGTGAATAGGCTAAACTTAAATCTCTTTGCGTATTATACGGTTTGGATGGAACGACCTCTATTTTTCCTGGGCGTCCATTTGTGTGATAGTCTAAAGCTTCTTGTTTTCTTATTTTTGCCATATAAAAATGTTCAAAATTGATTAAGCGAACAAAGATACAAACTTTATTGATTAATCCCCTGAGAATATTTTAGATTACTCTCCACATTTTTAGTACTGAAACTAACACCTTAAATTCTAAAATGAATACTGAGGAAACTTAAAAATACTTAAATCACATCATTTTGTTTAAAAAATGACTCTTTGTTTATACTTCAACTGTTATTTATATTTAACTTTATTGTTTAAATTATTAATTTTTAAACTAAAATGAACTATACTAATATTTTAACCGAACAAAAGGGACATGTGTTATACCTTACTATCAATCGTCCTAAACAATTAAACGCTTTAAACAAGGCAACCATATCTGAACTTAACCAAGCCCTGACATTAGCAGATAATAACAAATCTATAGGTGTTATTATTTTAACAGGTGCAGGCGATAAAGCTTTTGTAGCTGGTGCAGACATTAAAGAATTTGCAAATTTTGACATTGAGAATGGCAAAAAACTTGCCGCCGAAGGACAAACAAAATTGTTTAATGTATTAGAAAACTTAAGTAAACCTGTAATTGCTGCTGTCAACGGTTTTGCTTTAGGAGGTGGCCTAGAATTAGCAATGGCATCTCACATTAGAATTGCCACTGAAAATGCAAAAATGGGGTTACCTGAAGTGTCTTTAGGGGTAATACCCGGATATGGGGGTACTCAACGTTTAGCACAGTTAGTTGGTAGAGGCAAAGCAATGGAAATGGTTACCACCGCTGGAATGATAACTGCTGAAGACGCTAAACAATGGGGACTTGTAAACCATGTTACAACAACTGAAAACTTAATTCCATTGGCAGAAAAAATTGCAGAAAAAATTCTTAAAAATTCACCCAATGCAATTAGTGCAGCTATGCGTTCAATCAATGCTAACTACACGGTTGGAGTTAATGGATTTGAAGTTGAAATAGAAGAGTTTGGTAAATGTTTTGGTACGTCTGAATTTATTGAAGGAACAACAGCATTTATGGAAAAAAGAAAAGCTAATTTTAGAGATTAACTCTATTTTATAAGCGTCTAAACATAACACTTAAATGAGTACTATAAAAAAATTGGCAGGTCAAACCGCTATCTATGGTTTATCGTCTATCCTTGGACGTCTGCTTAATTATTTATTAGTACCGCTTCACACTGAAAAATTTAATCCTGATCAATATGGTATTGTTAGTGAGTTTTATGCTTATGTGGCTTTTTTAGTGGTTGTGTTAATGTTTGGAATGGAAACAACCTTTTTTAGGTTTGTAAACAAAACAGACAATAAAGTTAAATTATTTAACCAAGCATTTTCAATCATTCTAATCATAAACGGCTTGTTTTTATTACTCGTTTTACTGTTCTCTCAATCTATTGCTAATTGGATGCTCTATCCAAACCATAAAGATTATGTTATATGGTTTGCTTTTATTCTAGTGTTTGATGCTACATCATCACTTTTTATGGCAAAACTCAGACAAGAGAATAAAGCCAAAAAGTTTGCTTTTATACAGCTCACTTCAATAGGAGTTAACATTGTGCTTAATGTATTTTTTATATTGATATTACTACCTAAATATCCTGAATTCGGTATAGGATTTATATTTATAGCTAATTTAATCTCGAGTTTAGTTAAGCCACTTTTACTATTAAATGATATTAAACAATTTAGGTTTATTTTAGATAAAGCTTTGGCAAAAGCTATGGTTATTTTTACAATTCCGTTATTAATAGCAAGCTTTGCTGGTATTATAAACGAAACTTTTGACCGTATTTTAATTAAACGATTATTATTAGATAAAGGTCTAGATTTTGCACAAACACAGGTAGGAATATATTCTGCAAGCTATAAATTATCTATTCTTATTACTTTGTTTATACAGGCGTTTAGATATGCTGCCGAACCCTTCTTTTTTGCACAAGAAAAACACAAGGACAAACATAAAATTTACGCCAAAGTTATGACTTACTTTGTAATGATTGTGAGCTTAATGTTTTTGGTAATTTCTTTAAATCTTGATATCTTTAAATGGTTTATACCAAATGATAAATATTGGGAAGGGCTTAAAATTGTTCCAATTCTTCTATTGGCAAATGTTTTTTTAGGAATATATTACAACCAGTCTATTTGGTATAAACTTGCCGACAAAACTAAATACGGTGCCTACATTGCTATAATTGGAGCGTCAATTACTCTAATGCTTAATTATATTTTAATTCCGATAATGGGTTATATTGGTGCGGCTTGGGCAACCTTAGTTTGTTATTTTTCTATGACAGCTATTTCACACTATTTAGGACAAAAACATTATCCCATAAAGTATAATTTACGAAAGGTTGGTTTTTTTTTAATATCTGCTATAATTTTATTTTTAATAGGCTGGTTGATAAATTTTGAGAGTTTTTGGCTAAATTTTGTTGTACACAATTTGTTGGTTTTGGTGTTTATTGGTTTAATATTTTTTGTGGAGAATCCATTAAAAGAATTTAGTAAAAATAAACCTTAGTTAATTCATGTTTGTTTTACAAAACTTATGTTTCGTTTTAAACCTTTATACTTAGTTCGTTTTACAGCTGAATTTTTAAATATCTCTCTAAATATTTCTTCTGTTAACTCTGTCCATTCGGTGTTAGATAGTTCTGGGTGGGGATTAAATTCTGGTATTGAGTGAGGTTTAGAAAATCTATTCCACGGGCAAACATCTTGACAGATATCGCATCCATAAATCCAACCTTCCATTTTATTTTGGTATGCTTTTGGAATTATTTCGTCTTTTAATTCAATGGTTAAATAAGATATACATTTAGAACCGTCAATAACATTAGCTTTTGTTATAGCATTAGTTGGACATGCGTCAATACATTTGGTACATGTTCCACAATGGTTTTCGGTAGGATTATCGTATTCCAATTCTACATCTAAAATGATTTCACCTACAAAAAAAAATGAGCCTTTTTGTTTAGAAATTAACATGCCATTTTTACCTTGCCAACCTAATCCCGATTTCTCTGCCCAAACTTTGTCCATTACTGGGGCAGAATCTGTAAAAACCCTTGCATTTACATCACCTACTTCACTAATTATAAATTTTAATAAATCTTTTAGCTTGTGTTTTAAAACAAAATGGTAATCTGTACCATAGGCATATTTAGAAATTTTCAAACCTTTATCCTTAAACAAGTCTTTGTTGGGATAATAATTTAGCAATACTGAAATAACAGATTTTGCGCCATCTACTAGCAAAGCGGGATTTAAACGCTTATCAAAATGATTAGACATATAAGACATTTTGCCATTGTAGTCTTTTTTTAGCCAATTTTCCAAGTAAACGGCTTCTTTTTCTAAAAATTCAACTTTTGAAAACCCACAACTTATAAAGCCTAACTCTAACGCTTTTTGTTTGATTTTTGCAGATATTTTTTGTTGTTTGGTCATTTAGTTTAATCACCAAACAAACCTTGTTGAAAGTTGCCTAAATGTTTACCTAAATGTCGGTAAGCCGCTTCAGTAACTTTTCTTCCTCTTGGTGTGCGCATTAAATAACCTTCTTGAATTAAAAAAGGTTCGTAAACCTCTTCAATGGTTCCAGCATTTTCACCAACCGCTGTTGCTATGGTTGTTAGACCTACAGGTCCACCATTAAACTTATCTATAATAACAGATAAAATTTTATTATCCATTTCATCTAAACCATTTATATCCACATTTAGAGCCTCTAAAGCATATTTGGCTATTTTTAAATCAATGGTGCCATTTCCTTTTATTTGAGCAAAATCTCTCACCCTTCGTAAAAGAGAATTTGCAATTCTTGGGGTACCTCTACTTCTACCAGCTATCTCTTTTGCGGCATCTTCATCAATAGGTACATCTAAAATTTTAGCTGCACGGACAATTATTTTAGATAATGTTTTAGCGTTATAATACTCTAATCGGCTGTTAATTCCAAAACGTGCACGTAGTGGAGCTGTTAACAACCCCGAACGTGTTGTAGCACCAACCAATGTAAAAGGGTTTAACGAGATTTGTACAGTTCGTGCAGAAGGACCTGAATCTATCATTATATCAATCATAAAATCCTCCATGGCTGAATATAAATACTCCTCAATAACCGGGCTTAGTCGGTGGATTTCGTCAATAAATAACACATCACCTTCTTCTAAGTTTGTTAATAAACCTGCCAAATCACCAGGTTTATCCAATACTGGACCTGTAGTTATTTTTATTCCAACTCCCAATTCATTTGCAATTATTGTTGCTAAGGTTGTTTTGCCTAACCCAGGAGGTCCATGTAATAACACGTGATCAAGGGATTCTTCTCTACGCTTGGCAGCTTCTACAAAAACAGATAAATTTTCTAATACTTTCTTTTGTCCCGAAAAATCATCAAAAGATTTAGGTCTTAAAACTTTATCAAGTTCTTGGTCTTGATTTGATATATTATCTTCTCTATAGTCGAACGATTCCAATGTGTTTAGATTTTAAGCAAATATAATAAACATTTTTCAACCCCCTAACTGTGTAGTTAATATTACATTGTATTAAATTAAACCTTACCTGTTTCTGATAAAACAATAGCAATGGGTTTGGTGCTTTTAAATTGTGCAAATAAAATGATTAAAATAACTGTAATAGGAACACTTAAAAACATTCCTGTTACTCCCCAAACCATACCCCAAAAAGTTAAAGACAATATGACCACAAAAGAGCTTATATTTAACGAATTTCCCATTAATTTGGGTTCAATTAAATTGCCTACAATAATTTGAATGATTCCAATGACACCTAGTGTAATAAAAAAATGGGTTAAATCTCCAAATTGTAGCAAAGCAATAGTGGCAGGAAATGTAGTTGCTATTAAAGAACCTACAGTTGGTATGTAGTTTAAAACAAAAATTAAAAAAGCCCAAAAGAAAGGCGTATCAATTCCTATGATTAAAAGTACAATGTAACTTAACACTCCTGTAATTAAGCTAACTGCGGTTTTTAAAGATATATATACGGCAATTGCATCATTTATTTTTGATAAGGTGTCTTTCGTCTCTTTATATTTGTTTGATTGTTTTCCATATATGTAAGAAAGCTTTTTATTGAAAAAGGATTCTTCAAAAAACAAAAAAAGCACGTAAAACCCTATTAATAAGGCATCACTAAACACCTCAGACAATGAGTTTAATACTTTTTTAATGAGTTCAGTAAAATCAAAATCTCCAATAAAGTTCTTAATTGTAGAAGAGAAATCAAGGTGAAAGTTTGATTTTATTTGTTCATTGATTTTAACCAATCCTTTTTCATAAGTAGGGATATTAGCTGATAATTTATTGAAATTATCTACCAAAACATTTATCACCAATCCAAAAACAGTAAACAATACTAATATTGACAATAAAGTCAATAGCCATTTAGGTATTTTGACTCCCAAATAAGGTATTTTTGAAAACAACAATCTTAATTGTTTAATCAAAAACCAAATCAAAACAGCTAAAACTATTGGAATAATAAAGTCCTTACCTAAAATCAAAATTGCAACGGATGCTATTAAGATAAATAATGCTGAAGCGAAACGGGTTATATCCATTTGGTAAAAATAATTAATTATTGAGGATTAGACAAACATTTTATAGTTTGATTTATTACGTCATCATTCCATAACATTCTATAATGCCCAATGTTTTCAAAAGGATAAATACTAGTGTTTTTAACTTTAAAATAAATATTTTCTGAATTTGTAAAGGGAATCACCTTATCATATTTGTCATGAATTAAATGTAAATGATTATACTGACAATTTTTTAGTTTGTTCTCAATTGACAAACGAGTAATAGGTTCTCCTAATACATTGTTGGTTTTTTCTATTAGTAGTTGATAGGCTTTGTCACCAAGACCAATTATTTTTTTAAACTCTTCAAAAATATCTATAATATGATTGGGTGTTGTTAAAAACACCAACTGATTCACTTTTATATTTAATTCTGACAAAGCATAAGTTGTAACTGCAGAACCAAAAGAATGCGATATAATAGATAAAGAATTATAATTTGGAAGACTTTCTAAAAACGATTTAAAAACATTTTTACTATGAAAAAGGTTTGTTTTATAAGACTTATGAAAGGCATGACCTGGCAAGTTAAATCCAACAACATATTTGCCTTGAGTTAAGAGTTTTTCAACAAAACCATATAAAGAACCAGCATTTGAATCCCAACCGTGAATTAAAATAACAATATTTTTGGTAGGTTTGCCAAAAGCATACGCATCCAAAATATCATTATTACTTTTAAAAGTAAAGTGTTTAGCTTTTTCAAAAAATGGCTTTTCCCTTTCTCTAATTTTTTTTATTCTAACCCTTTGAAACAAATTAAATGCCTGTTTAGATGATAGTTTAGGGTTTATTTGGGATAAAATAGTAAAATATAATTTCAGTAATTTTAGCATTATGCAAAGTTAACTAATTTTAACCTTAAATCTGAAAGTTAATAAAAAGTCTTAAAATATTTGTTTTTAGGTTTTAATTTTCGGGTTTTTCGAATAATTTTTTGGTTTTTTCTTGTTTTTTGAGTTGGTTTTTACTCATTTATACATTTTTTTTAG
>DQTE01000075.1 GCA_015662905.1 Crocinitomix sp.
ACAAATAAAATAAAAACAAAATGTTTATCTTTGGCTAAGTGGTAAGTTGAAAGTTCATCTCTTTAAAACCCCTTACTATGTATAGCCAAACGTTATAGTCTGCCTTTGTTATTTTTTCTAACCATAGCTTTAGCTATGCTTTTCAAAAATGCCTTGTCAATGAACAAAATAACTCATTTTCACATTTTATCATTCAACCTTAAACAACTTTCAGTAAAAAAAATTTACCTTTGTTGTGGTAAATAACTATTTTTTATGAGACGTATATTATTTTTTGTAATCACTATTGTTGTATTTAGCTGTGATAAAAACCAAAAAGCGGTTAAACGATTAGACGGGAACTGGAAAGCTATTGAAGTTATTGAAACTAATGGCGCTTTGGCTGAGGATTTGGTAAGTCAGGGAATGTTGTTTACTTTTAATTTTTCTAACTGTAAACTTAAAAATGATGAGTTTTGCGAATACTCTTTAACCACAACAGACAATACAGTAGGGGTTAATGCCACCACCATTGAAAAAGGGTTTTATAAAGTTGTAAATGATGGAAACACAATGATTACCACAGATGCTTTAACTAATGGCTCTGAAATTACCATTGATATTGTAGAATTAAAAAAGAATAGTGCAATTTTATTGAAGAGAATTAATGGTGGTTCTACAAAATATACTTTAATTAAACTTTAAGACCTTAAACTTTCAATTAGGTTTTCAAACATTTTTTTGAGTACATTTTGTACATTTTTGGCTCTCTTTTTATTGTATTTTAATTCTTTGTCGTCCATATAAAGAATTTTGTTCATTTCAAGTTGTAATGCGTTTATTTTTGTGAGTTTACTGCCAAAATATCGCGTAATATGTCCTCCTTTAAATGGATAGTTATGACTTACCTCATAAGGTCCTTTTTTTAAAGATTCAAGGGCGACATTAATTAGTTTATCTGAAGCTGTTTTTTTATCGTTATCTCCTAAAATCATATCTGGAAAATTTTCTTTTTGAATGGTTGGGACATTTCTTCTAATAGAATGAGCATCCCACAACAATACTTCACCAAATTGGCGTTTTCTTTCGTCTAAAAGTTCTTGTACTTTGTTATAATAAGTCCAAAAATAAGTCTTTAATCTCCGTTGAATTTCTGCCTGAGTGGGTTCTTGTGCCGCTTTATAAATTAATTCGCCTTTAAAATTGGTGGTTGGACATAACCCTGTTATTAACCTGCCGTCAGTGTATAAAGGTTTACTCTTAATGTCTCGGTTTAAATCTATGACCCAACGGTGATACTTTGCGTGAATGATTGTGATTCCTAAATCTGATGCAAAACTGTATAAATCTTGTAAAAACCAATCTGTATCATCTAAAGTTTTAAGCTGAGTTTCAAGGTAAGTATTTTTAATATCTTCAGGAAATTCCACTCCACAGTGAGGTATAGATATAATAATGGGAACAACCTCTCCTTTTGATTCTATGATATAAAACGGTTTAGACATTGTTTTTTTGTTTAACCTTAAATCCGCAAGTATCCTCTACTATACACCATTATTGGGTATGCCTGTCTGCGTTTTTACAGACAGATAACATCAGCTATGTTTATGTGTCTCAAACATAAGCTACAGCATTTTGACTTACATTTTTAACCTTATGCACAAAATTTTATTTGCTTTTAAGGTGTTTATGAATGCTTTGCATTTCGCTACGAACATTCTTGCAAATTTAAGTGTCTAAAGTTAGTAAAAACTTTAAGATATAAATAGTTTTTTTTCACCTTAATTGTATTTACGTCATTAAATAAACATTTATATTTTAAATCCGCATATCTTCTACTGCAAAGCCAGACTGCTCACCATTATTGGGAATACCTCTCTGCCGACAAAGGCGGACTCGTTTTTCGATACTAACATACTTGCGGATTTAAGGTTATATTCTTTTCACTTTTTTATTTTCTGTATAAAATAGTTCTCCATTAACGTTTTTATACCCCATACTTTGATAGAGTTTAACGTATTCTTTAAGTTGTTTGATGTGTTTTTCTGTTGGGCGTCCTGTTTTAAAATCAACTACAAGTACATTATCATTATCAATAATTACTTTATCTGGAATTTGCTTAAACCCTTTTAAATTTACAATTTCAACTTCATTATAAATGGTGAGTTTTGGACTAAAATACGTTAAAAAATGTTCATTTTTAAACAAATCGGATATATATGATTTAATGTCTTGTTTTAAACTTTCATTAATGATTCCTTTTGTTTGAAATTGTTCTAAAACGCTATACAAATCATTTTTTGTTTTAAGTTTTGACAAGACTTTATGCAGTAGTGTTCCAAAATTTCTTTTTACATCAATAGTGTGCACTTCCCATTTTAAACCACTTTTATAACTTAACTGTGGTTTATTCATTACTTGTTTTAAAAAGTTTAAAGTATAGGTTGGTGATTTTTCATCTTTATGTTTAACCTCATTAATGAGTGAGCCTAATTCGTAAGTATTGTTGTGTTTGTTAAAAAAATCAGCTTGTTCAAAAAAGGGTTGTAGCCATCTTTTAATTGGTGTTGTTTTTTTATCATTATTAGATGCTTTATAAGGTCCACACATAAAGAGTGCGGTTTCAGCTCTTGTAAAAGCAACGTATATCAAGTTAATTTGGTCTAAGTAATATTTACCTTCCTCCTCTGTATATACATTATTTAAAATGCTATCTTTTATGTTATTGTTCATTTTTACAAAAAAAGCAGGTAATTTCAACTGTTCATCAACGACCCAAGCAACTTGTCTATTTAATTCAAAACTCCACTTAAAAAACGGACATATTACAACGGGGAACTGTAGTCCTTTAGATTTATGGATACTCATAATTTGCACAGCGTTGGCGCCTTCTGGGCTCACAATTGATTTTTCTTGACCTTTATCTTTAAACCACTGTAAAAAATCTCTTATGTTAGAATTATTTGTTGTTTCGTATTGGTGTACCAATTCTAAAAAAAATTGTAAAAATATGTTATGTGTAGGGTCAAAGTTAAATTGTAAAATTAAAGCTTCAACAAATTCATATAAGTTATGAAATTGTTGCGGGTTCGGTAATTTTATGCCTTTAGATTCAAAAAAAGTTTTAATATCTCTTCCTTCAGCTTCTTCAATAGTTTTATGAGGGGATTGGTTGTTAATGTTTGCATAATGTTCCAGTGCTTTTAGCTTGTAATTTTTATTTTTTAATTGAATTAAGGCACTCATTAACCTATATAAAAATTTAACTGTAAGGTCTTTTCCTATAAACAAACTATCAGGCGAAATTACGTTAATATTCTTGTTGGCTAAAAAATTTGCTACTGCCGCCCCATCTGCATTTTTTCTAACAATCACACAAATGTCTTTTAATTCAAATCCTGCCTCTAAACTTTGTTGTACAGCATCAAAAATAAAATCTAACTGAGTTTCATTGTCTATGTCATCAAATAAAGCTTTAATATATCCTCTATGATTTTTTTTAGGGTTTTGTTTGACGTCTTTATAAATATATTGTAAATGAGGGGGAAGATGATTGGTTAAAAAAGTAAATAGTTTATTGTTAAAATAAACGATTTCTTTGGCTGACCTATAGTTGTCATCTAATTCTATTTTTTGCCCTAATGATTTGAATAATACCTCAGCCTCTTTAAGTGATTCTATATGGTCTGTGTTTAAAATTTCATCTGGCAGTTTGGTAAATTGTTCAACTTCACCGTTTCTCCATCTGTAAATGGCTTGTTTTCCATCTCCAACAATTAAATTTTGATTTCGGCTTGCTAAAGCATTGTGAACCAAAGGCACCATATTAACCCATTGTAATTTTGAGGTGTCTTGAAATTCGTCTAATAAAAAGTGTTCAAATCTTGTACCTAAATGTTCGTATATAAAAGGTATGGGTTCATTTACAATTAGGTTTGATATTTTTTGATAAAAATCAGATATCAGTAATATATTTTGGTCTTCTTTAACTTCATCTACTATTTTTAACAAGTGTTTGAGTAATGATAAGTTATTTAGATTTTTGTAGATTTCTTTGTTAAGGTTATATGTTTTTAATTCATTTTGAAATCTGTCAACAATTTGATTAAAGTATTGTTCTAACACAGGTTTTATTTGTGCTACAATTGTTTTTTTTGAACTGTCTTTATGTGCCCAATCATCTGCCTCAACATACTTTATGACTGTATTTGAAGCCTTTGTAAAATTGCCTGTACTTATTCTTTTAAAAAAACTATAAACTCCCTTACTTTTTCCTATAAAATCATCATCAATTAAGCCTTTTGATTTTATGACATCAATAGCTTGTTGACCTTGTGATATAAGTTCATTTTTAATAACGGCATTTTCAGTTTTTATGTCTTGTCTTACTTTGTCAAAATGCTTTTGGTCTAAATTTTTAAGTAGTTCAATAGATTTTAGGGCATCTTCTTTAAAAAGCAAATCGCTAAATTCAAATAATTGTGAAGAAAAGTTCCAAGATTTGTCTTCTTCTAAATTATCTTTTGCGTAATTGAACATTAACCTTGTTAACTCTTTGTTTCTACCAATATTATCAAATAATAAATCGGTTGCATTTTTTCTTAAAGTTTTAACATCCAGCTCTACATCAAAATCTATAGACACGCCTAAATCTCTGGCAAATGTTCTAATAATTTTATGGGTAAACTTATCAATGGTAAGTACTGCAAAGCTACTGTAATTATGTAAAATTTTGTTTAAAATATTTTTTGCTCTATCAGTTACAAGTTCTTCAGGTAGTTTAAGGTTTGTAGCTGTATCTTTTAAAAACTGTATTTGCGACACAGTTTTAAGACGGTTGGGCGTTTTTAAATCAATTAAGGCCTTTAATATACGTTCTTTCATTTCGTTGGCAGCCTTATTGGTAAAGGTCATTGCCAATATTGATTTAAACTTAAAAGGATCTTTACTGTGTAAAATAATACGTAGGTATTCTTGAACTAATGTGTAAGTTTTTCCACTTCCGGCAGATGCGTTGTAAATATGTAATGGTTTATTTGGGGCTATCTTTTTACTCATTCTCTAATTACTTTTCCTGTTTTGGTTTCTTTAAACTGTTTTACTAATATAATCTCCTTTGGTATTTCGTAAGGTGATAAAACTTGCTTTAAAGATAGTTTTATTTTTTGAGTATAAAAAATTTGATTGGTTTCAATTTTTAAAATTAACTTTTGTCCTAATATTTTGTCTGATTTACTCGTTACATAGAAACGGTTATTAGGAAAAAATTTTTCTATTTTTTTTTCTATGTTTTCGGGATAAAGTTTAACTCCCCCCGAATTAATGACATTATCCAGCCTTCCTTTCCAAATGAATTGTTGAGCATTTATTAACTGTACAACATCATTTGTTACAAGCGGTTGATTTAACAAATAAGGTGCATCAATAACTAATTGTTGTCGTTTTGTTTGACTAAATTTTACGTTAGGCAAAGCGTTGTAATATTTGTCTTTATTTTTTAGATTTCTTGTCGCAATATGGCTTATTGTTTCTGTCATTCCAAAAGTGGCATAAGTTTTATTTTTTAGGCCTTGTAATTCTTGTTCAAGTTGATACGCAATAGGTGCACCTCCAATAATTACTTTTGTAATGGATTCATAATTTTGTTTTGACAAAGGGTTTGACAAAATGGCACTCACTTGCATAGGTACAAACGCAGAAAAATCAATTTTACAAGGTAATTTAGTTAATAATGGGTTAGATTGAACAGACGCAACAATTAAGTTTAACTGACCTTCAATTGCTCTTACCACCATCATTTTTCCTGCGATAAAGTCAGTTGACATAGCTAACAATATATTTTGGTTAGCTTGCAAGTTAAAATGTTTGATGGTTGCTTTGGCAGATGCTTTAATGTTTGTTTTTTTTAGTTTTATTTTTTTAGGCTTACCTGTAGAACCAGATGTAGATACTTCTATCCATTCATCATTATTATTCCATTGTTTAACAAATTTTAATACCTTCTTTTGGATTGACGACTCAACATTTTCTAAAAAAATAATATCTTTACGCATTATGGAACAGTTGTTGTTAATATAAATAACGCATATCCTCTATGTTGTTATTTAATATTAGGGGCAATAAATATAGTAAATAAAAAACAATAAAATGAAAAAGATATTATTAAGTGTAGTAACAGTAGCGTTAATTGGTTTTGCTTTTACGAACAAAGTTAATGAGGAAACAAGTAAACTTCAAACAAAAGTACCTGGCATTGAATTTTTTCACGGTACTTGGGAAGAAGCTTTAGCTAAATCAAAAAAGGAAAACAAATTAATTTTTATGGATGCTTATGCTTCATGGTGTGGTCCTTGTAAAATGATGGCAAAAAACACTTTTACGAAAGAGGAGGTTGGTGATTTTTTCAATAAAAACTTCATCAATGTAAAAATGGATATGGAAAAACATAAAGAAGGTAGAAGATTAAGTCAAAAGTATGGTTTAAGAGCCTACCCTACGTTATACTTTATCAATGCAAAAGAGGAAGTTAAACATGTGTCAATTGGTTATTTAAAACCAAAACAATTAATTGAACAGGGTAAATTGGCGTTACAAAAAAAATAATAAGTTTTGTTAATTTAACATTGAACTAAAGACTTGCATATTATTGTAAGTCTTTTTTTTTGTACCTTTGTTTTTAGATGGTTAAAAAAAATTAAATTATAACTTTTTACTAACTCCTTAAACGGGAACTTAAAACCAAACATTATGAAAAATTTATTTTACACTTTTGTCTTTTCAGGACTGTTGTTTTCATGCACTGAAGAGGTGAATACTGATACACCTGTAGTTGCTGAAACTGTTGAAGATGTAATTATTGTCAATACCTTTAAAATTGACACAGCCAATACTGTTATTACCTGGACGGGGTATGAAGAAATAAATGTTGATACTCCTGACTTTCACACTGGCACTGTTAAAGCTTTAGATGGTAGTTTTGAAATTACTGAGGTGAATGGAGAAAAATCAATTTCCAACGCTTCTTTGACGGTTGATATGAATTCAATCAAGGAGAGTGAGGACGTTACAAAACTTGAAACTCATTTAAAATCACCTGATTTTTTTGATGTAAATCAATTTGCTACCACTAAATTTATTTACGATAAATTTGAAAATGGTAAACTTTACGGTAGAATTAGTGTTATTGGTACAGAGTTACCATTAGAAGCTGAGGTTGAATTTATTGAAACTGAAAATGGCATTACAGTTAAAACACAACCATTTAAGATAGATTTTAAATCGTCTAATATGCCTTTTTTTGTTGAGGATGCTAAACAACCCATTGAAAAACAGCATGACCCTGTGTTAGAATTTTCTTTAGAAGTTGTTGGGGTTACTGAATAAATAAAAATACTTGTACATTACCGTCTCAAAGAAGACAAAAGACTTTTCTATTTATATTTGTTATTTCGACTTTAAACAACTTTTTTAAATAGACACACGAATCTTACACAAAAAAAAACTCCAACAGTTACATTGGAGTTTTTTTTATTTTAAGTGCTATTTATTTTGTAAACAACATTTCCCTTAATTTTGGTAGAGGCCACATTTCATCATCTACTTGCATTTCAAGTTTATCAGCATGGTATCTTATTTTCTCAAAATAAACTTTAACATTATCGCAGTAGGCGTATGCTTTTTTACGTGTATCTTCAATTTTATTAGCCTTTTTACGCTCTTCTACCATTTCATTAACTAAATCATTTAAAGTGTTCAAATGTTTAGAGATGGATTTTACGATTAACAATTGAGTTTTGGCAAATTTTTCACCTTCCTCTTTCCCAAAGGTAGCCATTAATCCTTCAATGTTTTTAATTACTTTACTTTGATACTCAATGGTTGCAGGGATAATATGATTTTTAACTAAATCACCCATAATTCTTGCCTCAATCTGAAGTTTTAAGATGTAGTTTTCTAATTCAATTTCGTGACGGGCTTCAATTTCTATATCCGTTAAAATTCCCATATCAGAAAACAATTTTTTTGTTTCTTTTTTGCTCCAAACATCAAGAGCTCTGGGTGTATCTTTTAAATTTGACAGGCCTCTTTTTTTAGCTTCTTCCACCCACTCTTCTCCATAACCATTTCCTTCAAATCTAATTTTTTTAGAATCTTTGATTAAAGCTTGTAATTCTTTTAAAATGGCTTCATCTTTTTTATCGCCACCTGCTATTCTTTTATCAACAGATGCTTTAAAATCTTCTAACTGTTTAGCAACAATAGTATTGAGCACCATCATAGGGTGACCACAGTTTTGTGCTGAACCAACCGCTCTAAACTCAAATTTATTTCCTGTAAATGCAAAAGGTGATGTTCTATTTCTGTCAGTATTATCAAGTAATAATTCTGGTATTTTACCTATATCAAGTTTTAAAGCAGTTTTATCGTCTGGTGTCATTTTTCCAGCCGTTATACTTTTTTCTAAATTATCTAACATTTGCGTTAATTGCGAACCTATAAATACAGAAATAATAGCGGGTGGTGCTTCATTTGCTCCTAATCTATGGTCATTACCGGCAGAAGCTATTGAAGCTCTTAAAACGTCAGCATTGTCGTGAATGGCTTTTATTGTGTTAATAAAAAACGTTAAAAATTGCAAGTTAGATTTAGGATTTTTCCCCGGTTGCAAAAGATTAACGCCAGTATCAGTGCTTAACGACCAGTTGTTATGTTTTCCTGACCCATTAAGTCCTGCAAAAGGTTTTTCATGTAATAGTACTCTAAAATTATGTTTACGTGCCACTTTTTCCATTACATCCATTAATAGTAAATTGTGGTCGTTAGCTATGTTTACCTCCTCAAACATTGGCGCACATTCAAATTGGTTTGGGGCTACCTCATTATGACGTGTCGTTACAGGGATTCCTAACAAATGGGACTCATACTCAAACTCGCGCATAAAAGCGGTTGCTCTTTCAGGTATAGAGCCAAAATAATGGTCGTCTAATTGTTGACCTTTGGCTGGGGCATGACCTAATACAGCTCTACCAGTTAATTGTAGATCGGGTCTTGCATTAAAGAGTGCTGAATCCACCAAAAAATATTCTTGTTCCCAACCTAAAGTAGTGCCTACTTTTTTTACATTTTTATCAAAATACTGACACACTTTTACAGCAGCATTTTCTACGCTATGTAAAGCTTTTAACAAAGGCATTTTATGGTCTAGTGCTTCACCTGTATAAGCTATAAATATAGTTGGAATACATAAAGTTTTTCCTATAACAAAAGCAGGTGATGATGGGTCCCAAGCCGTGTATCCTCTTGCTTCAAAAGTATTTCTAATCCCACCATTTGGGAAAGAAGAAGCGTCTGGCTCTTGCTGTACTAATAAACTACCTTCAAACCTTTCTATGGCCTCACCTGGTCCTATAGGTTTGAAAAAACCATCATGTTTTTCGGCTGTTGTTCCCGTTAATGGCTGGAACCAATGCGTATAATGCGTTGCTCCTTTGCTAATTGCCCAATCTTTCATTGAAGTTGCTACTTGATCGGCAATATCTCTACTTACTGATGTACCGTTATTTATTGCAGATTTAACACTTTTATACGCTACCTCCGACAAATACTCACGCATTATTTTTAGGTTAAAAGTGTTTCTTCCAAAGTATTGAGATACCCTCTCTTGTAACTCTTTCATGTGTTTTGGCTTTCTGTGCAAAACATCATTTAACGCATTTAATCTTAATTTCGCCATTTTTATGTTTTTTTTTGCAAATATATGTTTTTTAAAGGGGGTTATTTGTATTTTTTACATTTTTTTTATTAACTCCCCCCTTTAATTTTTATTATAAATCAAAAAAAACACTTTTTAAACCGTTAAATTGTAAAGAAATTATGTTTTTTTGTGTTTTGAGGAAATTATCTCTTACTCTTCTGCTTTTCCTTACGTTTTTGTCTTAATTCTTCAGCTTTTTTCTTTTGCTTCTCAGTAAGCACTTTGTCTAATTCAGATTTTGTTTTTTCGTTTTGTGCTTTACGTTCAGCTTTTAAGGCGTCCATTTTTTTAACGTGCTCTAAATTAATCTCATATACTTTTTTTGCTTGTTCTTCTGTCAATTCTAGTTGCTTAGTCATTTTATCTGTTCTCTTCTGGGCACGTTCTTCAGCTGTTAGTTGTTTTGGGTTTTTATCCATGTTTCCCTCTTGAGCTATAACAGGAGAAGTTAATGCGATAATAAATCCTACTGTTAAAGTTGTCATTGTTTTTTTTAAATAATTTTTCATCTTTTTTTATATTTTATAGTTTCTGTTTTATATGACTTTAAGTAAATAAAAAAGTTTAATACATAGTATAAAAAAGTTGTATTATCTTTACAAGCAATGTTTAATATTTGAAACACAGCCATTATTAACAACAAATAGTTAAGGTATAGAAAGAACTGTTAAAAATTCTTTTAATTGTTAAAGGAATGATAAATTTGCATAAAACTTATACATTGAAACTATCTCAAACAATAATTGATGATTTTAGTTCCAAATTAAAGGAAATTATTAGTTTTTTACTTGTTTGGAGGAGATGCCATTTCATCACCATCTTCATTATAATAATGTTCTTCTTTTAATTGACCTTTTTTATTGTAAACGCCTTCATATTTCAACATACCCTCTGGATAATATTCTTTCCAGACTCCCACCTTTACATCATTTTTATACTTTTCTATAATCCATGTATTTCCGTTTTTGTAAAGACGTTTTATTTCTCCATGTCTTTTTCCTTTATTGTAACTCTCTGTATAAAATAATTTTCCGTCATCATAATAATACTTAGATAAACCATCTTTTTTATCATTGACAAATAACTGCTCCGATTCAACTTGTCCGTTTTCAAAATAGGTGATATACATCCCATCAAAATTGCCATTTTTATAATGAATTTCTTTTTGCAAACGTCCCTGCTCTCCATTTTCACCTTGGTAAAACACCTTTTTTATGCCATTTAATTGTCCCATTTTCCACTCTTCCGTTTTAAATATAGTACCATCAGGATAATAATAAATGTGCTTTCCCTCTGCTTGACCTGCCATATAATTTTTTTCCCATTTCAAGGTGCCATCTTCTCTATAAAAAGCCCATCTGCCATCTTCTTTTCCTTGATAGTGAGAACGTATTAAATTTATTTTACCACTTTCGTAATAAACTGTATCTACCCCTTCTGGTTTGCCATTTACAAATTCTATAAACATTTCTATATTTCCATTACCATAGCAAGTTTTACATCTACCAGTATATGGTTTTCCAGATTTTTTATGAAATACAGCATCTACACCTTCATCATAATAAACTGTGTTGGCGCAGTCTGAAACCATCCTGAATCTATTATCCCTACAGGTAGGTGCTTTAATTTCTTTTTTTTGCCCTAATGTTTTAATTACATCTTGCGCTACTGACGAAAAACTTATCATAAAAATAGATAAAGTGTAATACAATGTTTTCATATATTGATTTTTGTTTGGTTCTAAAAATAATGATTTTTTACAGTAAATTAGTCAAAAGTTATGCCTTTTTGTTAAAACAGATAAATATTTAACTAATTTTGAATTATGGAAAAAATAAAATTACGCATAGGAGGAGTACCTGAACATTTTAATTTGCCCATTCATTTGTCAATAGAAAGGGGTAAATTTGCTAAAAGAGGGTTAGATGTAGAGTGGATTGATTTTAAAGGAGGAACTGGTCAAATGACTAAGGCTTTGAGAGATGGAGATGTTGATGTTTGTGTACTACTAACTGAGGGAATTATAGCTGATATTATTAAAGGGAACCCATCAAAAATTATAAGCGAATATGTTTCAACACCATTAACTTGGGGAATTCATACTGCCGTAGATAATCCGTTAGACAGGTATCAAGATATTTTTGAAAAACAGTATGCCATTAGTCGCTTTGGATCGGGGTCTCACCTTATGGCAATTGTGGATGCAGACAGTAAAGGGCATAAGTTAAACAAAGAACAGTTTACGGTGATAAAAAATTTAGATGGTGCAATACCCTCTTTATTAAATCATGAAACAGATGTGTTTTATTGGGAGAAGTATACAACTAAACCTCTAGTAGATAACGGAACGTTTAAAAGAATTGGAGAATACAATACACCATGGCCGTGTTTTGTTGTCGCTGCTAGAGATGAAGTGTTAAAAAAATACCCTGAAGGTATCATCAGAATGTTAAGAACTATTCATGATTCTGTTGATATTTTTATGCATGATAGTAATGCAATTAAAATGGTAAGTGAACGTTATAATTTACAATATAAAGATGCTGAACGTTGGTACAACTCTACTGAATGGGCTATCCATGGGTGGGTAAGCGATAAAATGATGCGTAGTGTAATTTATCATTTAGAAACCGCTGAAATTATTGAAAAACAAAAACAACAACCTGAGTTAATTTGGCTAAGAAATAAATCCTTAGACGCAAAAAAATAAATTGTGAAAAAAATATTTGTATTTAGTTTAATTTTAATGTCGCTTTATAGCTGTAGTTTATTTAAAAAAAATGCCGATATTGAGGAGCACTTTCTTGTGGCTATATTAGATGATTTAAACAACTACCGTCAAAAAGATAGCTACAAAATTGTTAACGCTTTTGTTGATGAACACGTTCTTAATATTGATGTTACATACAGTGGAGGTTGCAATGAGCACACTTTTAAGCTAATAGGTTCTAATAAAATTATTGAGGATAAACCTAACAAAATGAAAGTACTTTTGATTCATGATGCCAATGGCGATACCTGTAGAGAACTAATTGGTGAACGATTAAAATTTAAAATTCACGAATTAGCTTTTGAAGGTAAAGATGTTCTATTAATGTTAGAGGGCTACCCAAATGAATTGTATTACAATCCAAATCAAATAAAGCGTAGTAGCAATTAAAGATAGCAAACATCTATCCAATTCTTCTAATGTCAGCACCTAAATTATTTAAACGCATGTCAATATCTTGGTAACCTCTATCAATTTGTTCTATATTGTGAATTACTGATTTGCCTTCGGCAGATAAGGCTGCTATTAACAAAGAAACACCTGCTCTAATATCAGGTGAGGTCATTTGAATTCCTCTTAACTTTTGTTCTTGGTTTAGCCCTATAATCGCTGCCCTATGTGGGTCGCATAAAATAATTTGAGCCCCCATATCAATAAGTTTATCTACAAAAAACAAACGAGATTCAAACATTTTTTGGTGAACTAATACACTTCCCTTAGCTTGAATAGCGGTTACTAAAATTATACTTAACAAGTCTGGAGTAAAACCCGGCCAAGGCGCGTCAGATATTGTCATGATTGAGCCGTCTATAAAAGATTCAATTTCATATCCGTTTTGTTTCGGAATATAAAGATCATCATCTTTTAACTCCATTTTTATGCCTAATCTTTTAAAAACATCAGGAATAATACCTAATTCTTTATAAGCCACATCTTTTATAGTAATTTCAGAATTTGTTATGGCAGCTAAACCAATAAAACTACCTATTTCAATCATATCAGGTAAAACCCTGTGGTAGCAACCTCTTAATTCTTTAACGCCTTTTATTGTTAATCTATTTGAACCAATGCCTGTAATTTTAGCTCCCATACTATTAAGCATTTTACTTAATTGTTGAATGTAAGGCTCACAAGCAGCATTATAAATAACCGTTTCTCCTTTTGCAAAAACAGCAGCCATTAATATGTTGGCTGTTCCTGTAACAGATGCTTCATCTAAATGAATATAAGTTCCTGTTAATTTTTTTGCTTTTATAGAAAAGAAAGAAGTTTTTTTGTTATACTCAAATTTACCACCTAACAACTTAAAGCCCGCAAAATGGGTGTCTAATCTTCTGCGTCCAATTTTATCGCCACCCGGCTTTGGTATTAATCCTTTTCCAAATCTAGCCAGCAAAGGACCTACAATCATTATAGACCCTCTCAAACTAGAAGCTTTTTTAGCAAAATCCTCTGTATCTAAGTAATCTAAGTCTATATGTTTGGCATTAAAAATATAAGTTCCTTTTTCAATTTTTTCAACTTTAACCCCCATTGACTGTAACAAGTTTATTAATTTGTTAACATCAATAATATCAGGTAAATTGCTAATTGTAACTTTTTGATCTGTCATTAAAACAGCACATAATACTTGTAGTGCTTCATTTTTAGCACCTTGAGGAACCAATTCACCTTTTAGCTCATTACCTCCATAAATTTCAAAACTTGCCATACTGGTTTTTAGTTGTTAGTTAATAACGTTTCCTGTTACGGTTATTTTTATTTCTATTCTTGTTAGTCTTACTATTACGATTATTTCTGTTACTGCTTCTGTTAGTACCAACTACTTTAAGAATATCTCTTGTGTCAGTAAAAAAACTCAGGTCATCAAGTTTTAATTCCCCTTCTGACAATTTTTCTAAATGCAACATAATAACAGACTCATCTATTGAATTGGTGTGGTACATCAGATGAAATTTTTTCATCATATTGGCTATAACTTTTATCAAAGCTATTTTTTCTTTACCATCTGTTATACCCATTGCCACTTCAATTAATTTTTCAACAGACTTACCATAATGCCCAAATTTAATGGTGTTTTTTGGGTAAGGCATTTTATTTGGCTTAATATTAATATTTTCCTTTTTAGGAATCGGATAAGGAGAATCTACGTCTAATTTAAAATCTGACATTATAAATAAATGAGTCCATAATTTATGCCTATAATCTTCATCATCTCGCAAATGCTGCTTTAATTCTCCCATAACATTTATGATGGCATTTGCAACTTTATTTCTCTCTTCTTTGTCCGCAATAGTTACCGCAAAATCAACCATCTTTTGAACATTTCTTCCATACTCAGGAATCAACATCTTTGGTCGTGCAGTGTTATACTCCATGTCTATATTTGAATTCATAAATCCAAAAGTAATATTTTTTAATTACATTTTTTCAAAACAATTGTAAATTTTGTCAAATCATTGATGTTAAACTTTTTCGTTCAACCAATGAAACACCATAAAACACATTAATTTTATGTATAAACAAACTATATATTTCTTAAATAATTAATGAATGATTATTCTTTACCGTTTGTCATAAATAATTACCTTTTGTAAATTACACAGTGTATATCAGTATTATATGAGTTATATTTGTATGCTAACATGATTAACGAAAAATTAGTTTTAAATATTTTTTATATGATGAAAAACAATTTTATAACTCATAAGTCACTGTTTATATTTATATTATTTTTATTCTTCAGTACAAATGCCTTTACTCAGTCATTTGTAAGACCAAAATCATTCATTCAAAATGTTGGTCAGTTTGATGGTAGAAATTGGCAAAACAACGAAATTATATATGGATATTCAAATAATCCGTTTTACGTATTTTTTGCAAAAGATGGTCTTACTTACAGGTTTGATAAAATTATTAAAAATCCAAATAGAATTAAAGGTGATTCTACTACTTCGAAAAGAATAAATATAAGTGAATTAATTAATGTTACTTGGCTCAATGCTAATGAAAATATTGACGTTATAGCCGAGAAAGAATTGCCTAATTATTACTCTTATGCTATAAGAACAGGTAAGGGAAATGAAGTTGTTAATAAAAACAATGTAAAAGGTTATGAAAAAATTATTTATAAAAATTTATATGATAATATTGACGTAGAATACATCATTCACCCAGAAGGCGGGATTAAATATAATTTAATTTTACATCCTGGAGCAGATATCTCACAGGTAAAATTAAAATATCAAAGTAGGCACACTTCTATACTAAATGAGTATATTGATATACAACTAAACACTTTAGGACAAATACAAATTCAGACGTCTTTAGGTCAAATCATTGAACACTCCCCAGTAACTTTTTATGATGAAAACAACACACCTATTAAGTCAAGTTATAAATTTGAAAATAATATCCTTTCCTTTCAGTTGGAAAATTTTGACCCTACAAAAAAAGTAATTATAGACCCTTGGATTATTTCTCCCACTTTTAACACTTCTACTGCAGTATGGGAAGTAGAAACAGATGGGACAGGTAATGTTTATGCCATAGGTGGAGAAACCCCTATGGAACTTAATAAATATAATGCTGCAGGTGTTTTACAATGGACATATATTACACCTTGGGATACAAACTCTGTTTGGCTAGGAACTTTAGCAACCGATAATTTAGGAACATCTTACATCACTTCTGGCACATCTCCACAAATAGAAAGAATAGATAATGCCGGAAATATGATTTGGCATACTAATGGTTCTGGAGGTCTAAACTCTGATGAATTTTGGTCTATTACTTTTAACTGTGATAAAACAAAACTTTTAGTGGGCGGAACAAGATTTCAAAATTTATTCGATCCTTATGCTGCAATTTTTGATATTGATGTAAACACAGGTGCCGTATTATCTTATGCAACCTTTGCTTATACTGATCTAACTGTTTTTGGTGCAACTCCTGTTGAGGTTCGTTCCATATCTTCAACAAAAAATGCAAGATATGCTTATTTAACTCATAATGATGTCGGAACGATCAATCAAAACTTAGGTGTGTGCCCAACTAATGAACCTTATTATCAAGTAGATAATGGACACAACTTAGGGTATAAATGTGAGGATTATCTGCCGGAAACACAAAACGGAGGTGGGTTAAAAGCATTAATTGCAAATGATAATTTCATATATACTCATGCCGGTGATCAAATTTTTCAAAGAGATTTGAATACTGGAGCACTTGTCAACACTGTTAACTTACCCGGTGGTAATTCATCTACTGTTCCGTTAATCGGTGGCATTGTAGTTTCTAATAGTGGACTAGCTGTTGATAATTGTGGAAATGTGTACGCTGGTTCTGGTGATAGAGTTGTTAAATATGATCAAAATCTAAATCTTTTAGCTCAAACTAATGTTACTTTTACGGTATATGATGTTAGTGTAAATTCAAATGGTGAAGTCATTGCCTGTGGTGCTCAACAGAATAATTCCGCCACTAATAGAAATGGTAGGATTGAGTCAATAAATTTATCTGCTTGTGCCCAATTTGCATTAATCTGTTGTGATGCAAATGTATGCCCAGTTGCTCCTATGTGTGTTACTGACCCCGCGATTACCCTTGTACCTAATACTCCCGGTGGAACTTGGTCTGGAAATGGGGTAGATGCTTCTGGAAATTTTGACCCCGCTACTGCTGGGGTGGGGACACATGCTATCACTTATACACTATCTTGTGGCTCTAATACCTTTAATATTGTTGTTAATTCTTGTGCTACACTTACTGCTTGTCTTGAATCTAACGGAGATGTGACCGTTAGTGGGGGCACAGGTCCTTATACTTGGGAAAGTTGGGAAGTAATAGGTCAAACCTGTACAGGAACAATATTATTCGGTAGTTGTGTCGGAGGAAGTTGGGTAGATGATTACGCATGGGTTGTTTTTGGTGGAAATTCTGCCACTGAAACTCCTCCAAATTCAAATTCACAAATCCAAATAACTGACGGAGGAGGTTCTTCTATCGTTATAAATGACGTGTCCACATTAAGTCCTTGTTCAACATCTTGTGACGCTACAATTACACCTGCGGGACCTTTCTGTTTGAATGACCCCGCTACCAACTTATCAGCTGCTACCTCAGGGGGAACTTGGTCTGGGAATGGAATTACGGATGTAAACTTAGGAACTTTTGACCCTGCCACTGCTGGTGTGGGTACACACACCATTACTTATTCCCTCTCAGGTGCTTGTTCTGGAACTTCTAGCACAACCACTATTACAGTAAATGCATTAGATGATCCATCTTTTAGTTATAGTAACACTTCTTATTGTTTAAGTGATCCTAATCCAATACCTAATGTTACAGGTACTATTGGTGGAACTTTTACCATTGATAATGGCGGAACCATTAATTCAAC